>DATEVP010000227.1:0-2486 GCA_035258465.1 Hyphomicrobiaceae bacterium | reverse complement strand
GGAGAGCCTGTCCTCCAGATGCGCAAATTGATTGGTGTCCCCATCTATTTTGCCCTATAACCATTCCCGTTCCAAATAGCGGCCATTAGAAGCCGTTGCTGTTCTCCGGGAGAGGCCCCCGATGGCAACAATTGTCGAGCTGACCCTCAACGGGCGAAAACGGGTCGATGCGGTGCCCGGCAATCGGCTGCTGCTCGACTACCTGCGCGAGACCGTCGGCCTGACCGGCACCAAGACCGGGTGCGACGGCGGCGAGTGCGGCGCCTGCACGGTGCTGATCGACGACAAGCCCACGCTCTCCTGCCTGACGCTCGCCGCCACGGTTGCCGGCAAGCGCGTCGACACCATCGAGTCGCTGGGTAAGGGCGGCGCCCTCTCGGCCGTGCAGCGCGGCTTCCACGAGAAGCTGGGCTCCCAGTGCGGCTACTGCACGCCGGGCTTCATCATGGCGTCTGCCGGCCTCCTGCGCCGCAATCCGCGCCCGAGCGAGCAAGAGATCCGGGCGGCGCTCGGCAGCAACATCTGCCGCTGCACCGGCTACGTGAAGATCATCGAGGCCGTGCAGCATGCCTCCGCCCTGCTGGCCGCCGGGGAGGTGCGCAGCCCATGAACGCCGGCCTGCCAAGAATGCGCGCTGCGCCTCTCCCCTTGGGGAGAGGACGTGAGGCCATGACTTACGGCCGCGTGCGCCTTTCGACCAGCGAGCAATTGCTCAGTGGCGCGGTCGTAAGTCATTTGGCCGAACTGGTGAGGGGGAAGTCGAGCTGCGCAAGTAGAAGGCCCCCTCATCCGCCCCTTCGGGGCACCTTCTCCCCAAGGGGAGAAGGGCCTTCGCGGCCTGCGCGGCGGACATCCCGATGAACGAGAACGCGCGCAAACCTCCTATTGGGCATCCGATCGGCGCTCACGTGCCCATGGTCGATGGGCCGGAGAAGGTGTCGGGCCGCGCCAGGTACACGGCGGATTTCATCGCCCCGCAGATGCTGGCGGGCCGCATCTATCGCAGCCCTTACGCGCACGCGGAGATCCTCGGCGTCGACGTGTCCGAGGCGGCGAGGCTGCCGGGCGTGATCGCGATCGTCACCGGCGCCGACTGCGATCGCGCCTTTGGTGTCCTGCCGATCGCGCGCAGCGAGCATCCCCTGGCCAACGGCAAGGTGCGCTACAAGGGCGAGCCGGTGGCGGCGGTGGCGGCCGTCGACGAGGCGACGGCGGAGACCGCCGTGCGTCTCATCAAAATGCAGGTGCGCGAGCTGCCGGCCTACTTCACGGCGCAGGCCGCGCTGGCGCCCGGTGCCGTGGCCCTGCACGCCAACAAGCCCGGCAACCTCGAGCGCGACGTGCTGTTCGAGCTGGGCGATGTCGCCGACGGCTTCGCGCAAGCAGCCCTCGTGCGCGAGGCGACCTACAACTGCGCCGAGGTGTGCCAGAACCAGATGGAGATGCACGCCGCGGTCGCCGACTACGACGCGGTGCGCGATCGCATGACCGTGCATGCCTCCACCCAGGTCCCCTACTACGTGCACCTGATGCTGGCCCGGATCCTCGACATGGACATGTCGAGGATCCGGGTGATCAAGCCGTTCGTCGGCGGCGGCTTCGGCTGCCGCACGGAATGCCTCAACGTGGAGCTGATCGCGGCCTTGCTGGCGCGCAAGGCGGGCGGCGCCGTGCGCATCATGACCACGCGGGAGGAGACCTTCATCACTCACCGCGGCCGGCCGGAGACTGACATCCGCCTCAAGATCGGCCTCGCCCAGGACGGCCGCATCACGGCGGTGGAGTGCGAGTGCACCCAGCGCGGCGGCGCGCATTCGGGCTACGGCGTCGTCACCATCCTCTATTCGGGCTCGATGCTCTATGCCATCTACGACCTGCACAATGTCAAGTACATCGGCAAGCGCGTGCTCACCAACACGCCGCCGTGCGGGGCCATGCGCGGCCACGGCACCGTCGACGTGCGCTTTGCCTTCGAGAGCCTGCTCGATCAGATGGCGGGCGAGATGGGCCTCGATCCGCTCGCCCTGCGGCGGGCCAATTTCCTCAAAGCGCCGACCTTCACCGACAACGACCTGATGGTGAACAGCTACGGCCTGCCCGAGTGCATCGACTGGGTGGAGAAGGAGAGCGGCTGGGCGGCGCGCAGGGGAAAGTTGGGTCGGGGCAGAGGATTGGGATTTGCCTGCTCGCACTACATCTCCGGCGCCTCCAAGCCCGTCAATTGGACCGGCGAGCCGCACGCCACCGTGAAACTCAAGCTCGATTTCGACGGCTCCATCGTCGTGCTGACCGGCGCGGCCGAGATCGGCCAGGGCTCCTCCACCGTGCTGGTGCAGACCGTGGCCGAGGTGCTGGGCCTCGATATCGGCCGCGTGCGCATCGTCTCCGGCGACAGCGACGTGGTGCCGAAGGACAACGGCTCCTATTCCTCGCGCGTCACCTTCATCGTCGGCAACGCCGCCATCGATGCGGCCAACAAGCTGAAA
>DATEVP010000226.1:0-4589 GCA_035258465.1 Hyphomicrobiaceae bacterium | reverse complement strand
TTGACCGCGTACTCGGCGAAGCCGCCGTCGGTGGTGAAGCCGTTGGCGCGGTGGCCCTTGTCCAGCTCGCCGTAGTTGAGGCCGTAGTTCAGGCAGGACGTGTACATGCCCATGCGGCAGCGCTTGCACTGCCCGCAGCCGTCATGGATCTCGACCGTTACGCGATCGCCGATGGCGAACTCGTCGACGCCGGGGCCCAGCGCCGCGACGGTGCCCATGTACTCGTGGCCCGGCGTCCAATTCTTGTTGAACGGCAGGCCTCCCTGCACGAGCGCGGGCGGCCCATGCGCGATCACCTCGAGGTCGGTGGCGCAGATGGCGACCGCGTCGATGCGCACCAGCACCTCCGCCCGCTTCGGCACCGGCACCGTCTTCTCGGTGAACTGAAGCTTGCCCGGATCGCCCAGCACCCAGGCGCGCATCTTCTCCGGGACGGCCATGTTCGGGTTCACTTTGACGCCTGGCGGCGCGTACATCTTCGGTATCCTCCGACGCAAAGGGGGTCAGACCCCTCGCCTCAACCGCAGTGTCGAGAATTGACCCAGGAGCGCGAGGGGTCTGACCCCCCGCGGGTTGGCGGCGGCGGCCGGTTTCGCGGCGGTTTGCACGGAAGCCATGGCGGACAAATCTCCTCACGTGATGGTGGCGATCAGACCGTTTGATGAAGCCTGCCGTTCTTCATCGAACTCCAATTTCCTGTCGCTGGCAATCATTGCCTCACCTGGGGCAAGATGGTGCGCGATCGCTGATGCGTGGCGCACATTGGGTAGGGTGGAACGATGCCGAAAGCGAGTGACAAGTCGAGCAGCCGAAACATCAAGGTCTCCAAGGGCGCGGTCGACGAGGCGTTCAAGGCGCTGTCAAACTGGGGCCGCTGGGGCAAGGACGACCAGATCGGCACGCTCAATCACATCACGCCGGCGGAGATCGTCGCCGCCGCCAAGCTCATCCGCCACGGCCGCGTGTTCGCGCTCGGCATCCCCCTGGGCCAGAGCGGCCCGCAGCGCGGCCTGTTCGGCAAGCGCTGGAACCCGATCCACACCATGCTCGCTACCGGCACCGACGCGCTGGCCGGCCGGCAGGAGCGCCTGCTCTATGCCGACGACGCGATCAACATGCCGATCCAGTCGGCCACGCACTGGGATTCGCTGGGGCACATCTTCTACCACGACAAGATGTACAACGGGCATCACGCCAGCGCCGTCGACAGCAACGGCCTCTCCAAGCTCGGCATCGAGCACGCCAAGGACAAGCTGGTGGGGCGCGGGGTGCTGCTCGACATCGCGCGCTGGAAGGGCCTCGATACGCTGAAAGACGGCGAGGGTATCTCCAACGACGACCTCGACGCCTGCGCGGCGGCCCAGAAGGTGGAGATCCGCAAGGGCGATTTCGTCCTGGTGCGCACCGGCCAGATGGAAGCGTGCCTGAAGCGCGGCGAATGGGGCGGCTATGCCGGCGGCGACGCACCGGGTCTCAAGTTCGAGAGCTGCTACTGGCTGCACGAGAAGCAGGTGGGCGGGGTGTGCTCCGACACCTGGGGCGTGGAGGTGCGGCCCAACGAGACCAAGGACGTCAACCAGCCGTGGCACTGGGTGGTGATCCCGGCGATCGGCCTCTACATGGGCGAGATGTTCAATCTGGCCGAGCTGGCCGAGGACTGCGCCGCCGACAAGGTCTACGAATTCTTCTTCTGCGGCGCGCCCCTCAACATCCCCGGCGCCACCGGCTCGCCGATCAACCCCCAGGCCATCAAGTAAGGCGCGCGCCCATGAAGCTCGGCTTCTTCACCATGCCGATCCACCCGCTGGGCAAGGATTGGCGCCAATCGCTGCGCGAGGATCGCGAGGCCTTCATCCTCGCCGACGAGCTTGGGTACGTGGAAGGCTATGTCGGCGAGCACGTGACGGACAGGGCCGAGAACATCACCTCCTGCATGATGTTCATCGCCTCGCTGGCCGATGCCACCAAACGCATCCGGCTCGGCACCGGCACGGTCAACATGCCCAACCAGCATCCGGCCGCCGTCGCTGCCAATGCCGCCATGCTCGACCACCTGCTCGACGGCCGGTTCAACTTCGGCATCTCGCCCGGCGGCCTGCTCTCCGACGCCGAAGTCTTCGGCAACCTCGATGCCAACCGCAACGAGATGTTCCTGGAGGCCATCAACCAGGTGCTGGCGATCTGGGCCACAGACCCGCCCTACAACATCAAGGGCAAATACTGGACGATCTCGACTGCGCGCACGCTGATGGAGGACATCGGCCAGGGCATCATCGCCAAGCCGCTGCAGAAGCCGCATCCCCCCATCGTCGTCACGGCCGTGGCGCCCTTCTCCAAGGGCGTCACCGAGGCAGCAGCGCGGGGCTGGGACCCGATCTCGGCCAACTTCCTGATGCCGGTGTGGGTGAAGAGCCACTGGCCCAAGTACGTCGAGGGCTGCCAGAAGGGCGGACGCCCGGCCGAAGCAAAGAACTGGCGGGTGGCGAAAAGCGTGTTCGTCGCCGACAGCGACAGCAAGGCGCGCGAATACGTGACGGCGCCCAGGAGCCCTTACCGGCTCTACTACAACAATTTGCTCACCAAGCTGAAGACGGCGGGCCGCGCCGAGGCCTTCAAGACCTCGCGCGATGAGCCCGACAGCGCCATCACGCTGGAGCGTGTGCTCGACAAGCTGGTGATCTGGGGCTCGGCCGGGAAGGTGGTCGACGAGCTGCTGGCGTTTCGGGAGGAGATCGGCGACTTCGGCACGCTGCTCTATGCCGGCAAGGACTGGCTCGATCGCGACCTCGGCCGCCGCTCCATGATCCTGCTCGCCGAGAGGGTGCTGCCCGCGCTCAACACCGCCATCGGCAAGTCCAAGCAAGCGGCGGAGTAGGTTACGTAGGTTGGGTCGAGCGTGAGCGATGACCCAACGCAATCAAAGTTATCGCGGGTGAATGGTGTTGGGTCAGCGCTTCGCTTGACCCAACCTACGGATTTACGCGGTGGCGCGGCGGGCGGCCTTCATGCGCACGATCTGCCAGCCGTGGCGGCTCAGCGCCTGCGCCACGGCCCGGTCGAACAGTTCGCGGTAGGAGGGCGACACCTGCAGCCGGAAGGGGTCGTAGTGCGTGGGCACCACCTTGCGGCCCACCTCGATGGGCGAGTTGCAGACGAAGTCCGCCAGAAGCTGGCCACTGCTGTCTTTGACGGTCCAGGCGGCATTCACGGCACTTAGCTCCCGAGTTGGTGGCGCAAGTCCTCTCATGCAGCCACTTCGCGCAGCGGGGCTGTTCCCTTTGGAACAGTCTGCCTGACAGAGTACAGCACTCTCCTGAACGTTGTTTGAAAGGTCCCTTTACCTGGCGTTCAGCTTGCCGCCCCAGCACCACGCGGATGCCTTTTCGGGGTAAGCGATTCGCAGCCACACCCGCTATGTCTTGCGGGACACCCCGGCCATATTTTCGAGCACGGCGCAGATGGCGGCTGTGTCCTCCGCGCCGCGGCCCGACGCCAGCACGGCCTCACACAGGGTCGCGGACAGCGTGAAGAGCGGGGCCGGGCAGCCGAGCGCCGAGGCGAAGTCGCCGATCACGGTCAGGTCCTTCTTCCAGGTCGACGAGCGCATGGTGGCGGGGAGGTAATTGTTGTCCGCCATCATCGGCGCGCGCAGCTCGAACACGCGCGAGGTGCCGGCGCCCGACGCGATCACCTCCACCGTCTGATGCGGATCGAGCCCGGCCTTCATGGCCAGCACCATGGCCTCGGCGGCGGCGACGTTGTGGATGGCAACCAGATGATTGGCGATGAACTTCATCTTGCTGCCGTTGCCGAAGGGCCCGAGGTCATGGACCTTGCGGGCGAAACCGAGAAACGCCGGCTCGAGGCGCTTGATGGCGCCCGTGTCGCCGCTGGCATAGACCACCAGGTCCTTGACCGCGGCCTGCGCGCCCGTGCCCGACATCGGGCAGTCCAGCGCGGTGTGCCCGGCTTTCTCCAGGATCGCCTTGAAGGCCATCTTGTCGTCGAGGGAGAGCGTGCTGGCCTCGATCACGGTGCGCTTTGGTGAGCCCGCGCGGGCGATGACCTCGGCCGTGTCGAGCACCGCGCGGGGTGTGGGCAGACTGGTGATGATGTCGCTTGCCGTCTCGGCAAGCGCTTGTGCGCTGTGGGCGATCTCGGCGCCTGCCGCTTTCGCCTCGCTGTTGCGGGCCGCGTCGATGTCGTAGCCGACCACCTTCCAGCCGCCGGCGGCGAGATTCTTGGCAAACGCCCCGCCCATGATGCCGAGGCCGATGATGCCGATGGTGCCTTGCATGGATCCTCTCCACTTGCGCCGCCCAGTCCCCCTCCCCTTGACGGGGAGGGGTTAGTTGACATGCGCGGCAGGCGCACCTGGAGGGATGAAACAGGTTATCCTGGCGGGCCGCTGGCACAGAGGTCGGGTCATCCTTGGTGCGGCTGAGCCCGTGGGTTAGTTTGACCGGAGGCCTTCCGAGCACCTGGATTTGTCGCCCGGCAGTCGATGGTCTCGCAAGAGGCAAGAGGCGGCCGCGAGCACGTTGGGTAGAGTTCCTACATGAAGGCTTCGCGCCGGCGGCGCCTTGATG
>DATEVP010000225.1:0-7514 GCA_035258465.1 Hyphomicrobiaceae bacterium | reverse complement strand
CGAGGTGGTCGCGCATGTAGGATCCCCGGGCTACCTCGATGAGGCCCGCTTCGGTGCTGTCGACATGACGAGTGCCGTGCGCTCGCCGGGCTCGACGCTCAAGCCGTTCGTCTACGGCTTGGCATTCGAGGCGGGCCTCGCCCACCCGGAGACGCTGATCGAGGACCGGCCGACGCGCTTCGGCCTCTACGTACCCAAGAACTTCGACCAGGACTGGCACGGCACCGTCACCATCCGCATGGCGCTCGCCCAGTCCCTCAACATCCCGGCCGTGAAGGTGCTGGAGGCGGTCGGACCGGCCAAGCTCGCGGCCCGGCTGACCCAGGCCGGCGCCGAGCCGATGCTACCGAGGGGCGCCGAGCCGACGCTTGCGATGGCGCTTGGCGGGCTGGGTCTCAAGCTCTCCGACCTGGCGGCCCTCTACGCGGGGCTAGCACGCGGCGGCGAGCCGGTCGCGCTCCGGTATCGGCGCGACACGACCGAGGCCAAGACGCCGCCAACCATCCAGCGGCTGCTCTCGCCGGCTGCCGCCTGGTACGTGGGCGACATCTTGCGCAACGCGCCGGCACCAGCCAACGCCAAGCCCGGCCAGCTAGCCTACAAGACCGGGACGTCCTACGGCTTCCGCGATGCCTGGGCGGTGGGCTACGACGGGCGGCATACGATTGCCGTCTGGGTGGGCCGGCCCGACGGCGCCGCCACGCCGGGGCTTGCGGGGCGCACCGCCGCCGCGCCGCTGCTGTTCGATGCGTTCGCCCGCCTGTCGCGGCAGCGCTCGCCTCTGCCGGCGGCACCATCCGGCGTGCTGAAGGCGGCGGGCGGCGACCTGCCGCCGCCGCTCAAGCGCTTCCGCGAGGCCAGAGACGATGCCGCGCCGGGAGCCTATCTCGAGCCCGCCGTGCAGATCGCCTTTCCGCCCGACCGCGCCGAGCTCGAAATGGAGGAAGGCGAGAGAACCATCGTCGTCAAGGCCGAGGGCGGCACGCTCCCCCTCATCTGGCTCGTCGACGGCGTGCCGATCGACAGCGACCCGGCCAAGCGCGAAGCGGAATTGCCCGCTAGCAGCGGCTTCCATAAGGTGTCGGTGATCGATGCCAAGGGGCGGGCGGATCGCGTCACGATCAGGCTGAAGTAGCGCAGCCTGTCGCCTCAGCGGTCGCCGCACGGAGGTGGCGCATGGCGTTTGGCGCGCAGCGGCTCGGCGCAATCGCGGCTCTGGCGGCGCTTCTCCTTGTCGCCGGCTGCAAGACCGAAGACACCAAGCTTCCCTCGCTTGGTGTCCGGATCAATACTACGTCAGTTTCCGGACTGTCCTCCGGCGCCTACATGGCCGGCCAGTTCCACATCGCCCATTCCAGCGTGGTCATGGGCGCGGGCATCATCGCCGGTGGGCCCTACGGCTGCGCGCAGAGCCTCTACGCGGACAACATGCCAGGTCCGGGCACGGCCTTCATCAACCTCTCCAAGGCGATCAACGGCTGCATGCTCGATGCCATGCGCGCGTGGGGCGTGCCCAACGTGACCCTGCTTGCGGATCGCACCCGCCGGCTGGCGCAGGCCGGCCGCATCGACCCTCTGGAGGGTCTGGCGCAGGACCGCATCTACCTTTTCACCGGCACGAAGGATCGCACGGTGCTGCCGGCGATCGTCACCGCGGCGGCGGAGCTGTACGTGGGGCTCGGCGTGCCGGCGGCGCAGGTCAAGGTCGTATCCGATATTCCGGCGGGTCATGCCTTCGTCACCCTGGACAAGGGCATCGCCTGCGGAACCACGGCCGACCCTTACATCACCGATTGCGATTACGATCAGGCCGGGGCGCTCCTGGCGCATATCTACGGCGCTCTGCAGGCGAGAGTCGCGGAGCCTGCGGGCGAGTACGTCGTGTTCGACCAGCAGGAGTTCGCGCGCGATCTTTCCGGCCACGGCCTCGGCGCCGTCGGTCTGCTCTACGCGCCACGGACCTGCCGGCTGACGCCTGGCTGCCGGGCTCACATCGTCTTCCACGGCTGCAATCAGCAGCGAGAGAAGGTGGGCGATGCCTTCGCGCGCGACACCGGCTACGCCAACTGGGCGGATGCCAACCGCCTGGTCCTGCTCTTCCCGCAGGTGAGCGCCAGCGCCGTCAATCCGCAAGGCTGCTGGGACTGGTGGGGCTATACGGGGCGCGATTATCTCACGCGCAAGGGGCCGCAGATCGCCGCCGTGCGGCGCATGCTCGACCGGCTGGCGAGCCATCCTCCGAGCAATTCCCGGCGGTAGCGGTCAACCCACGCGCAGTGGGACCGGGGTGCGGCTGCCGTCGGTCCGCACAGCCATGCTGCCGGCTGTCGCCGGCGCCAGCTCCGCGCCCCTCGCCTGGCGGAACCAGGCGGCGAGAAAGTCCAGCAGCGCGCGCATGCGCGGCAGGACGTGCTTGGCGCTCGGGTAGAGCGCCCACACGGCGGCATTGCTGGCAACCTCGTAGTCGTGGAGGACCTGCACGAGCTTGCCCGCGCGCAGCTCCGACAGCACCTCGAGCTCGGAGGCGCGCATCAAACCGATGCCGCCGGCGGCGGCCTGGCAGATGAGCTCGCCGTTGTTGGACCGCAGTGGGCCGCTGACCCGCTGGAGGGTCTGCGCGCCGTTGCGGGTGAACGACCACTGCCGCTCGTCGCCGACCGTCAGGCAGTCGTGCCCGGCAAGATCCTCTGGCCGCAGCGGACGGCCCTTGCGGCTTATGTAAACGGGGGAGGCGACGATGACGTGCCGGTCCGGGGCCAGGCGCTTGGCGATCAGCGAGGAATCCGAAAGCTCGCCGGTGCGGATGGCAACGTCGTAGCCGTCTTCCTGCAGATTGACCGGACGGTCGCGCAGATCGACGTGCACCTCGATCTCGGGATAGGCGCGCATGAACTCACATAGGCCCGGCGCGATATAGCGGGCGCCGAGACAGGTCGGCGCCGCGATCTTGAGGGTGCCCTTGGGCTTGCTCACCTTGTCGTCGACGCTGGCGCGCGCGGCTTCGATCTCGGCGAGAATGCGCTCAACATGCGAGAGGAAGGCCGTGCCCTCCTCGGTGATGCGGATCGAGCGCGTCGTGCGGTCGAACAGCCGCGCCGAAAGCTCGTCTTCAAGTGCCTGGATGCGCTTCGAAATGGTTCCAGGTGTGAGCCCCAGCTCCGTGCCCACGGCGGACAAATTTTGCACCGCCGCAACACGGGCAAAGATACGCATGTCCTGGATGTCCATGTCCGCTTTCCCCCCGCGTCCGGAAACCCAGTCTTCCCGTCACATTTTCGGTGGACGCACAGCAGTCTTGTATAATTATGGCGCATAATTATACGCACCATCAAACATTTAGTTGCGCGATTGGTTGGCGCAGATCGAGTTGGGCAGTCCGGCGCGCTATCCTCGGCGTCTGCCGGAATTCGTCTGAGCACGGCAAAATTACGGATTTCGCGGCACTTTCCCGAAGGCCCTGCGCGCCGTCGCAACGCGCGCCGCGCGCATTAACCACGCGCACAGATCTTCAGAAGCGCTTGAGCAACCGCTCGAGATATTCGAGCTCCAGCATCGGCCGCGTGGGCTCGCCCAGACGCCGGCGCAGCTCTTCCAGAATTTCGCGTGCGCGCTGGACGTCGATCTGATCGGGCACCTTCACGCCGACGCCCGGGTCGGGCCCGTCGGTGCGCTGCGGCGGCCGCCCCAGCGGATCGAGCTCGCCAGCGTTGTCGCTGAGGCCGTAGCGCGACGGCATCTGGCGCAGCATCTGCTGGGCCATGTCGCGCGCGCCCTGCCGCAGCTGCTCCAGCGCGTTGCCCTCCTCCTGGCTGGCGCCGTCGAGATCGCCCTGGCGCAGCGAGCGCTCCGCGCGCTCCATGGCCTCGCCCGCGCCCTTGAACTGGCCCGGCGGGTTGAGGCCGAACTCGCGCATGCCTCTCTGCAGGCGGCCGAGCATGTCGCGCAGCTCGCGCTGCCGGTCGCCGAGCGCGCCCTGCTCGTCGCCTTCGCCCTCACCCTGACCTTGACCCGGCTGGCCTTGCTGGCCCTGGCCGCGCTGACCCTGCTGACCGCGCTGACCTTGCTGGCCACGCTGCCCGCGCTCGCCCTGGCGGCGCTGCTGGCCGAACGTATCGTCGAGCAGCTGCTGCTGGCGGCCGATGATATTGCCGAACTCGTCCATCATCTGGCCGAAGCGCTGGCTCTGTCCCTGGTCCGCCATCCGGCCCGACTGCAGCCGGTCGAGCAGGTCGCGCAGCTGGCTCAGCATCTGCTGGGCCATGTCGCGATTGCCCGAGCGCGCCATGTTCTCGAGGTTCTTCAGCATCTGCTCGAGGTCCTGCGGCGTCATGAACTGGTTGTTGCGATTGAGCCCCTGCATCGGCTGCTGGTTTTCGGCCTGCTTAGCGAGCTGGTCGAGGAACTGCGCGAGCGCCTGGCGCAGCTCCTGCATCAGCTTCTGGATCTCCTCATCGGAAGCGCCTTCCTCGAGCGCCTTGGAGAGCCGCTCCTGGGCGGCGCGCAGGGCGCGCTCCGCGTCCGTGAGGTTGCCGTCCTCGATGCGCAGCGCCGTGTTCCACAGTTGCGCGATGACGCTGTTGCGCGCGCTGCGCGTGACGTCGCGCTGCAGGCGCCAATAGACCGAGCGCAGGCTGAGATAGACCTGCAGATCGTCGATGAATCCCTCGGGCTCGACCGTGAGCGCCTCGATCGCGCGCGAGACGCGCTGCCGGTCGCGGGGGTCCTCCACCAGCCGTCGCCGCTGCTCGATAACGGCGCGCGCCAGCGGCTTGACGAAGCGGCGCTCGGGCAGCACCAGCTCGATCGGCACGCTGCGGCCGCTCTGGCCGGCGACATCCTTGGCGATGAGCGTCAGCTCCACCTTGAGCCCGGCCCAGGGATGATCGCCGATCTCATGGAAGCTCTGCGCCTCGGCCTGCTTGGGATAGGCGCGCGGCAGCCTCAGCGCCAGCGCGGGCGGCCGCTCGTAGGGTGGCCGCGGCCCCTTCCTGGCGTCCTTGGATTCGGCACGCGCCCAGGCCGTCGAAGACGTGTCCTCCTTGGGCGCAAGTCGTTTGATATGGCCTTCCGCGGAGACGACCCCGTAGTCGTCCTCGACCTTGAAGAAGAGCTTGAGGGCGCCGCGCGGGCTGCGCTCGGGGTCCTTGGTCAGCGCAATCTTGGGCGGGTGGTCGGGCGTGACCTGGAACGGCCAACTCGCGAGTTGAGTGCCGCTGCCATGGACCGTGACGATGCCCGACTTGCGCACCTCGAACTTGAGCTCCGACACGTCGGAGGCATTGGCCAGCGCCGGGGCCTCGAGCCTGGCGAGCTTGTCGCCCTCCGCAGCCGGGGCCTGCAGCGAGAGCGTGCCGATGGCCGCCCCGCTCGCCCGCACGACCAGGACGCTGCGCTCAGGTATCTCGATCGGCCCGGCCGGTTTCTCGGCTACACGGGCCACGCCATGGGCGCCATCGGCCAGCATGATTGGGGGTCTGCCGGTGTAGGCCGGCGGGGTCACCCAGGCGTCGAGGCGGGCTTCCGCGCCCTTCGCCAGCGGGCCGAAGCGGAAGGCTGAGCGCAGCCGGTCGGACGCGGTGTCGCCGACAACGACGATCAGGACGAAAACGCCGAGCAGCAATAGCGCCCGCAGCGCGAACGGATCGTAACGGTCGGTGCGCGGCGCGGGCCGACCGACCCTCAGCCTGGCAAGGAGCGCGGCCAGCCGCTGCCGGTGCACCCGCCAAAGGGCTGCCGTGCGCACATCCTCGGCATTGAGGGATAGCGTATCCTCGTAAGAAGAGGCGGGTCGGTGCCTGACCCCGGACACGCCCTCGACGCGCCGGATGGCCTCCTCCCTGGAAGGCCAGCGGACGCGTGCGACGGCGAACAGGGCGGCCGCAAACGCCAGGCCGAACACGGCCAGCACGATCTTGTGCGGTAGCTCTGGCAGCCGCGGCCAAAGGCCAGCAAGCGACACGGCAATAAACACGCCGGCCAGCCCCAGCATCAGCCAAGCACGCGGCCACAGCTGCTCGAACAGCAGCGCCCACTTGCTCAAGCGCACCTTGCGCTCAAACCCGCGTTCGATAGTGGTGGCCGGTGTTTGCTGCCGAGTTGCCATTGAAACCACTCTACCATGGCCCGGGCGGGTGTGCCCGACACATCAACGGTTTTCTTCGCCTCCAGGTTGCTGGAGCAATAATGGGGCGGCAAAGGGGCGAGCGCCGCAGCGCCAATTGCCTGCAAAGCGCAGAGGTGGCCAGTGAAAATCAGCCGTCGAACACGCGTCGCGAGCGCGGCGCCTATTTGCGGATCGCGACGGGGCGCGGGTGACAGGCGCGAGCGTTCGCCGGAGCGCCAGATCGTCGCCTCAAGCGAGCTTCGACGATCTTCCAGGAAATGCCGTTCTAGCCGCGAGACGGCCTGCGCCGATCCATGCCCGGCGGTTGTCAGAATCAGAAAACGGTTTCACTTATCGGCATTTAAAGGGATTATAATCCTTATTTGGCGAGGATAACTACCGTTTGAGAGAAAGATATTCTATTTCTATCGCCAGAGCCTGTGGCGGCCCCGGTCTAGGTCCCCCCTTTGCCCCAACCGGTCGGGGCCGCCGCGGGCCGCTTCGTTCATGGCCAAAAAGGTAGAGCCGCGATGGGGGTCATCAAGGTCAGGGATTCCGAGGGCGGACGCATGTGCTCGAAGCCGTGCCGGGCTGGCGGATCATGGAGCTGATCCGCGACCACGGCCTCCCCATCGAGGGGCAGTGCGGCGGCGCTTGTGCCTGCGCCACGTGTCACGTGCAGGCGGCCCCCCGGCTGGGCGCCGACGCTGCATCCGGCCAACGACGACGAGGAAGCCATGCTCGATTCGCTCCCCGCCGTCGCCCGCACCTCGCGGCTGAGCTGCCAGATCATCTGGGACGACCATCTCGACGGCTTGGAACTAACGCTCCCTGGAGCCTAGACCGATGAAATATTTCCCCTTGTTTGCCGATCTCGACGATGCCGACGTGGTTGTCGCCGGCGGCGGCGAGCAGGCCGCCCAGAAAGTCCGGCTCCTGCTCAAGACGCCGGCGCGGATCACGGTCGTTGCCGAGGCCGTCACCGACGAGCTGCGCCAGCTCGGCGAGGATGGCGCCATCATGATCCTGCCGCGGGTATTCCGCCCCGACGACCTCGACGGCAGCCGTCTCGTCTATGCCGCGACGGGCAATCGCGCCCGCGATGCCGCCGTTTCGGCCGCCGCGCAGGTGCGCGGCATTCCCGTCAACGTCGTCGATGTGCCAAAGCTCTCGACCTTCATCACTCCGGCCATCGTCGACCGCGATCCGGTGACCGTGGCGATCGGCACCGAAGGCGCAGCGCCCGTGCTGGCGCGCGAGATCAAGACCAGGCTCGAGACCTGGCTGCCGGCGAACTTCGGCGCGCTCGCTGAGCGTGCGCAAGGCCTGCGCGATCTCGTCGCCGATAGCATCCCGGATGCCCGTGCGCGCCGCCGGCTGTGGGAGCGGCTGCTTTCCGGACCCTTCCGCC
>DATEVP010000224.1:0-4142 GCA_035258465.1 Hyphomicrobiaceae bacterium | reverse complement strand
GAAGGCCGTTGTCCTTGGCCGCCAGGGCCTTCAGATAGGTGCCGATCTTGTTGGCGGCGTCGCCGTTGGCGGTCACGCGGTCGGCGCCGACGATGACCAGGTCGACCAGCCCGCGCTGCATCAGGTGGCCGCCGGCATTGTCGACGATGATGGTGTGGGCGACGCCGTGGCCGCCGAGCTCGAAGGCCGTCAGCGCCGCGCCCTGGTTGCGCGGCCGTGTCTCGTCGACCCATACGTGCACGGGCACCCCGCGGTCGTGCGCCTCGTAGATCGGCGCGGTGGCCGTGCCGCGGTCGACGCAGGCAAGCCAGCCGGCGTTGCAGTGGGTGAGGATGTTGACCGGCTGGCCGGCCTTCTTGCGCGCCGCGACCCGCTCGATCAGGGCGACGCCATGGCGGCCGATGGCGCGGTCGTTTTCCACGTCCGCCTCGCAGATTTCGCCCGCGCGGGCGTAGGCTGCGGCGAGGCGTCTGTCGCGCGGCAGGTTGCGGACGGCGTGGCGCATCTCCTCCAACGCCCAGCGCAGATTGACGGCGGTCGGCCGCTGCGCCGCCAGCAGCCCGATCGCGGCGTCGAGCGCCTCATCGGAGGTATCGCGGCTGAGCGCCAGGCACACGCCATAGGCGGCGGTGGCGCCGATCAGGGGAGCGCCCCGCACCTGCATGGTCAGAATCGCGCGCGCGGCGTCCTCGACCGTGCGCAGCGTCGCGATCTCCAGCGCGTGCGGCAGCTTGGTCTGGTCGATGATCTCGACCGACCGGCCATCCTTGCCGAGCCAGATCGTGCGGTAGGGCTTGCCGTTGATGTTCAAGTTCTCAATCCAGCGTGTGAACGGCGGCCCCGAGCGGAATATGGAGCGTCTCGGCGAGCCCGCAAGCCGGGCAGGAGAGCGCATACCATTCCGCGTGCGGCCGCGCCGAGCGATCGACGATGACGAGCCCGAGCTTGCCGCACGCCGGGCAGGCAACGGCGGCACCAGGATCGGCGCGCCAGGCAGCGACACCGCGGGCGGCTTGGCGCTGCTGGTCGATCGTCAGCGCCATGGGCCCCTCAATGTCCCTCGAAGGCCATCAGCGTGTGGCATTTCACGCCCAGGCCGGCGATCTTCTTCATGCCGCCCAGCTCCGGCAGGTCGATGATGAAGGTGGCGCCGACGATGACGCCACCCGAGCGCTGCACCAGCTTGACCGCCGCTTCCGCCGTGCCGCCGGTGGCGATCAGATCGTCGACGATCAGGATCCGCTCGCCCTTGTCGATCGCATCCTCATGCATCTCGATGATGTCGACGCCGTACTCCAGCGTGTACTCCTGGCCAATCGTCTTCCAAGGCAGCTTGCCCTGCTTGCGGAAGGGCACGAAGCCGCACCCGAGCTTGTCGGCAATGGCGCCCCCGAGAATGAACCCGCGCGCCTCGATGCCGGCAACCCCCTGCACCCGCGCATCGGCAAACGGCGCCGCCATCTGCTCGATCGCCGCCTTGAAGCCCTTGGCGTTGCCCAACAGCGTCGTCACGTCGCGGAACATGATGCCCTTCTTCGGGTAGTCGGGGATCGATCTGATCAGCCTCTTCAAATCTTGCACGGCGCAGGCTCCACGTGAGTTTCGGGGAATTCATAGCAAGGGAGACCGGCGAGGAACAGGGAGCAGGATCTACGAACACGGCCGGACATCCAGCTGTCCCCGATCAAATGATTGACTTGCGCCCAGCGCTGGGGTCGAGTGGCCCGCAACCATATTTGCTTGGCGGGTCTAAGCCTCCACACGAGAGCGTCGCCCATGCAGCCCGCATCCGGCACCGAAATCCTAAAGCTCGAGGCGCTCGCCGCGCGCATCCCCGATGGCGCGTGCATTGCCTTGCCCGCCGACTACTCCGGCTGCGCCATGGCGGCGGTGCGCTGCCTCATGCGCCGGGGCGTGCGCGACCTGCACATCGTCTCGGTGCCGCAGGGCGGATTCCAGGTCGACATGCTGATCGGCGCCGGCTGCGTGGCGCGCGTGGAGGCAGCGGCCGTCACGCTCGGCGAATATGGACTGGCGCCGCGCTTCACCGCCGCCATCAAGGCGGGCGAAATCGAGATGCGCGACGCCACCTGTCCGGCGATCCATGCCGGATTGCAGGCGGCCGAAAAGGGCGTGCCCTTCATGCCGCTGCGCGGCATCATCGGCACGGACCTGCTCAGGGTGCGGCCCGACTGGGCGGTCATCGACAACCCGCTCGCGGAAAAAGGAAAGCGCGATCCCATCGTTGTTCTGCCGGCCATCCGTCCCGATGTGGCGCTGTTCCACGCCCTCAAGGCGGACGTCCACGGCAACGTGTGGATCGGCGTGCAGCGCGAGCTGATGACCATGGCGCACGCGTCGAAGGCGACGCTCGTCACCGTGGAGCGCATCGAGAAGAAGGATTTCCGGCGCGACCCTGTGCTGGCCGCCGGCACCATCCCGGGACTTTATGTCACGGCCATCGCCGAGGCGCGCAACGGCGCCTGGCCTGTCGGCCTCGACAATGCCTATCCGCCGGATGCGGAGGCGCTTGCTGCGTATGCGAACGCGGCCGCGACGCCGGAAGGCTTTGCGCGCTGGGCAGCGAACGAATGGCATGCTGCAGTGCCCGCGTGAATTTCGCAGCGCGTCATTCTGGTCGTTCGTCAACCAGATCTTATCCACACCGCCAAGACGGCAGAGCCTCAGTTCGAGATATCGCCACAGACTGTGCCTAGTCTCTCGAATCGCGCGCCACAGCGGGATAGAATTTTCAAACGCGCGTCCACGCAGAGGGAAGGAGATGCGGGCATGAAGCTGGCGGAATTGCCGCTCGACCGGTGGCTCGTGGTCGAGCCGCTTGCCTTCAACGAGGTCAAGCTTGTTTCGACGCACGATAAGCAAAACGACGCGGAAGTGGAGCGGGACAAGCGCAACAACGGCCTGGACCGGCATCGCTACTGGGCCATCAAGACGCTGGCGCCCGTCGCCGGCGCGCAGGGGTGCGCCGCGGGGCTGATGCACGGCAAACGGTTCGCTTGAGCGCGGTTTGACGGCAGGCTTCGTCGCGCTAGAACTCTTGGCGTCATGCCGAAGACCTCCCCGCTGGTTGAGGGTACGCCCAGCACCACCGAAATCATGATCACGGCGATTGCCGGCATGCTCGAGGGGCTCGGGCATGTGGCGATTGGGGCGCGCTCGCCCATCCCCGGCAGCGCCGCGCATCTGGCGTGCGCGCGCTCGGGCGGCCGCATGCGACTGTCCATCCTCGGCAGCCGCGCGCACAGCTCGTTCACCGACGGCGGACGCGAGCTCTTCGATTGCGCCGGGCAGGGGCGCATCGATGCCTTCTTCTTATCCGGCGGCCAGATCGACGGTCAGGCCAACATCAACCTGGTCGGCATCGGCGATATCGCCGCGTACCCGCGCGCGGAAGCGCGATTCCCCGGATCGTTCGGCTCCGCCTATCTCTATTTCGTGGTGCCGCGCGTGATCCTCTTCCACCAGGAGCACTCCCCGCGCACGCTTCCCGCCAAGGTCGATTTCGTCAGCGCGCCCGGCACCAGCGCACCCGAGGTCTATCGCCCCGGCGGCCCCTATGCCCTGGTGACGAGTCTCAGCGCATTCCGCTTCGATCGCGGACGCGGCCGGTTCAGCCTGGCAAGCACGCACCCGGGCGTCAGCGCGGCGCAGGTGAGGAGCGCGACGGGCTTCGACTACGACGCCCCTGCCTCGGTGCCGGTCACGCCGTCGCCTGACTCCGACACGCTGGCCCTCCTGCGCACGCAGGTAGCGGCCCTGATCGCCGACACCTATCCAGCCTTCGCCGCCAGAACCTGTGGTGTCTCGGTGCCGAAGAGCGCCTGAAACTGCCGCTCGCCGTTGCGGGTGAAGCTGACGATGCGGCTGCCCGCCTCGCGGCTCGCCCATTTCAGCTCGTACATGCGCGCCAGCATGGCCGACCCCAGCGACCCAGCGAGGTGACTGCGCCGCGCGCTCCAGTCCAGGCACGTCTTGCACAACGGCCGCCGCGCGCCGCCGATGGAGGCGAGGTCGATGCCGAAGTCCTCGACGAAGCGCTCGCCGCGCGGGCTCAAACTCACGGTTTCCCGATCCTGCCGAACGAGCCGCTGCTTCACCATGGCGTCGAACATCTGCACGCC
>DATEVP010000223.1:0-5805 GCA_035258465.1 Hyphomicrobiaceae bacterium | reverse complement strand
CCCTCGCCGATCTCGAAGAAATCGCGTCGTATATCGAGGCGCGCAACCCCGTCGCCGCCCGCAAGGTCATCAATCGAATTGAGGAGCTATGTTTCGCCCTTGGCGAGATGCCAGGTCTCGGCCGACCGTCGGAGGTGGCGGGTGCGCGCAAACTCCTCGTGCCTGAATGGGACTACAAGATCATCTACGAGATCGCGACGGACCCGGAGCGCATCGTCATCCTCCGCGTCTATCACGGCGCCCGAAACCTACCCTATTGAGCCATCGCGTGCAGCGCGCGTCCGATCCGTGGCTCCGGGCGCCTTGCTCCCCCGGCCGGGGTGAGCCAAACTGACCTAAAGGGCAACCCACGGGGAGGACGCCGCGTGGCCAAGACCGCAACGCTCAAGGTTCGCGTCGACCGCGACAAATGCCAGGGCCACAACCGCTGCAAGGCCCTGGCGCCGGAGCTGTTCGAGCTGGACGAGTACGGCAACGCGCGTGAGAAGGGCGACGGCACCGTGCCGCCGGGGCTCGAGGAGAAGGCCTACCTCGCCCGGTCGAACTGCCCCGAGTTTGCGATTGAGATCGTCGAGACGTAGGGGGGAGGAATGAGCGAGCGTCCGCCGGTCAAGGACTGGGCCACCGATTGGGATCACCTGGATCGCCGATGGGTCGAGGACCCGTTCCCGATCTGGGACGAGATGCGGCGCAAATGCCCGATCGCCCACACCGGCCGCTTCATGGGCGTCTATCTGCCGACACGCTACGAGGACGTGCGCGCGGTCGCCTATGACACCGAGCACTTCTCGTCCCGCCGCGTGATCGTGCGCGAGACGCCGCCGCCGCGCGTGCCGGCCCCGCCCATCACCTCCGACCCGCCGGAGCATCGCCCCGCGCGCATGGTGCTGCTGCCACCGTTCACGCCCGATGCCATGAAGAGGATCGAGCCGCGCGCGCGGGCGATCGCCAACGAGCTGATCGACAAGTTCATCGCCCGGGGCACCTGCGACGCCGCCGTCGAGTACGCGCAGGAGATCCCGGTGCGCGTCATCGCCCACATGCTGGGCCTGCCGGAGGAGGACGGCGATCTCTACCGCAAGTGGATCAAGGCCATTCTCGTGGACGGCATCACCGACAACAGCGTGCTCATGCCCGCGGTCGGCGAGATGACGCACTACTTCATGGGCCACGTGCTCGAGCGTATCGACAAGCCCGGCGACGACCTGATCAGCTATCTCGCCACGGCCAAGTTCAACGGCCAGCCGATGGGCGAGGAATTCGTCGTGGGAGCGCTGCGGTTGCTGCTGATCGCCGGCATCGACACGACCTGGAGCGGGATTGGCTCGTGCATCTGGCACCTGGCCAGGACGCCCGAGGACCGCCGGCGCCTCGTCGCGGAGCCGTCGCTGATGCCGACCGCGATCGAGGAGTTCCTGCGCGCCTACGCGCCCGTGACGATGGCGCGCGAGGTGGTGAAGGAGACGCAGATCAACGGCTGCACCTTCAAGCCGGGGCAGATGGTGATGCTCTCCTTCCCCGCCGCCAACCGCGACCCGGACATGTTCGAGGACGCCGACAAGGTGGTGATCGACCGCAAGGAGAACCGGCACGCGGCCTTCGGCCTCGGCATCCACCGCTGCGTCGGCTCCAACCTGGCGCGCATGGAGATGACGGTGGCGGTCGAGGAGCTTCTGAAGCGCATCCCGGAGTTCAGCCTGGCCGGCGACGTCAAGTGGTCGGAGGGCACGGTGCGGGGTCCGCGCCGGCTGCCGATCGAGTTCCCATGACAGCCGCGGCAAGCAGATAGGTGGCAGACAATGAGTGAGCGACCGCCGGCAAGAGACTGGGCGTCGGACTTCGATCATCTCGATCCGCGGTGGGTCAACGACCCCTATCCGATCTGGGACGGGATGCGCAAGGAGTGCCCGATTGCGCATACCGATCGCTTCATGGGCGTCTACTTCCCCTCGCGCTACGAGGATGTGCGGGCGATCGCCTACGACCCCGAGCACTTCTCCTCGCGCCGGGTGGTGGTGCGGGAAACTCCGCCGCCGGCCAACAACGGCGCCCCGCCGATCACCTCCGACCCGCCCCGGCACCGCCTTGCCCGCATGGTGCTGCTGCCGCCCTTCACGCCGCAGGCCATCGACAGGCTCATTCCCAAGACACGCACGATCTGCAACGAGCTGATCGATGCCTTCATCGGCCGGAGCGGATGCGACGCGGCCGTCGACTACGCGCAGCACATCCCGGTCAAGGTCATCGCCCACATGCTGGGCATCCCCGGTGGCGATGGCGACCGCTTCCGCGACTGGATCAAGGCCGTCCTCGAGGACGGCATAACCGACGATGCGGCGCTGATGCGCGGCTTCAACGAGATCCGGGCGTACTTCACCACGCATCTGATGGAGCGCCGCAAGAACCCCGGCGACGATCTGATCAGCTATCTGAGCCAGCAGACCTACCCCGACGGCCGGCAATTCACCGACAACCACGTGCTCGGCACCGTGCAGCTGCTGCTGGTGGCCGGCATCGACACGACCTGGAGCGGGATCGGCTCCTGCATCTGGCACCTCGCCAGGACGCCGGCGGACCGGCGCAGGCTCGTCGAGGAGCCGCAGCTGATGCCGCTGGCAATCGAGGAGTTCCTGCGCGCCTACGCGCCGGTGACGATGGCGCGCGAGGTCGCCAAGGAAACCAAGATCAACGGCTGCACCTTCAAGGCGGGCGAGATGGTGCTGCTGTCCTTCCCGGCCGCCAACCGCGATCCGGCCGTGTTCCCCGATGCCGACAAGGTCATCATCGACCGCAAGGAGAACCGGCACGCCGCCTTCGGCCTCGGCATCCACCGCTGCGTCGGCTCCAACCTGGCGCGCATGGAGATGACGGTGGCGGTGGAGGAGCTCTTGAAGCGCGTCCCGGAATTCAGTCTCGACGGCGAGGTGACATGGTCGGAGGGCTCCGTGCGCGGGCCCCGCCGCCTGCCGATCAGGTTCGGCTGAGTATCCCCTCTCCCCATGCTTCTTCAGCATGAGGAGAGGGAGAAGACGGAAGCCTCCATGCCGCTCAAAGCCGCCATCGTTCCCGTCTCGCCGTTCCAGCAGAACTGCACGCTGCTCTGGGACGAGGAGAGCAAGAAGGGCGCCGTTGTCGATCCGGGCGGCGATCTCGACCGCATCGAGGCCGCCATCGCCAAGACCGGCCTCACGCCGGAGAAGATCCTCCTCACCCACGGCCATATCGATCATGCCGGCGCCGCCACCGCGCTCAGGGAGAAGCTCAACGGCGCGCCGATCGAGGGCCCGCACCAGGCCGACAAGTTCCTGCTCGACGGCCTGCCCGAGCAGGGCCGCTCGTTTGGCATGCACGATGTGAAGCGCGTCACGCCCGACCGCTGGCTCCAGGAAGGCGACACGGTGACGGTCGCCGGCGCCAGCTTCTCCATCCTGCATTGTCCCGGCCATTCGCCGGGCTCGGTCGTGTTCGTCAATTCAGCCCAGCGCTTCGCCCTCGTCGGCGACGTGCTCTTCCGCGGCTCGATCGGCCGCACCGATTTTCCCTACGGGGATCACGACGCGCTGATCGGCGCCATCAAGACCAAGCTCTTGCCGCTCGGCGACGACCTCGTCTTCATCTGCGGCCACGGCCCGATGAGCACCATCGGCGAGGAGCGCCAATCGAACCCCTTCCTCGCCTGAAGCCGTCTCTCAATCGCGCTGCAGGTTGACGTTCACGCCGCGCAACCCGATGCCCTGCGTCGACACCGCGATCGCCTGGCTCTTGCCGGTGGTCGTCACCGCCATGGAGCCGGAAAAGCCGCCGCCGTCGATCGACAGGTTGAGGCGATTGCCGGACGCATGGCCCGACACGGTTCCCGCCGCGTTGAACGCGCGCTCCTCCCAGCTGCCCGAGACGCGGTTGCCGGATGCGGTGAGGTTGGCGCGCAGCTCGATCTTGTTCGACGCGCTGGCGCACCGCAGCGCCAAGCCCAGCTCCGCGCCCCCGCCCTTCGGCAGGTAATAGGCCTTGCACTTGAGGCCTTCGGTCTTGCCGTCCTCGAGCCTGATGCGGCCGGAGCCGGACCATGAGCCGTTGAGATCGGCAAAGGGGCCCGCCGCTTCGGCGCCCACACCGGCGACGAGCATCGCAAGCCCCGTGACGGCGGCAGCCCGCCACCGGAACCAGAGAGACCTTGGCATGGGCAGCCTCCGTGAAGCGCTTGCCGGCCCAGCCAATCGGCCGGACTTTGGGCGCGCCGAGTGTACTACGGCCAACGGCCGCGCCAGCGGCGCCGCAGCCACGCCCGGCCACTATTTCCCCAACCTTCACGGCCCCACATGAACCGGCGCTTAACCGATCCGCGGGCGTGGCCGCCCCTTCTGTCGCCCTCCCCGTCGGCCTGCCCCCGGGCAATGCTCATGATGATGCTTTTATCCATCATCGCGCGCCGGCTATCCATCATCGCGCGGCGGCGTTCTGCCTACGGGGACCTTGCCGGTGCGCCGCACAGGATCAAGCGTTCCCGCTCCGCTGACGCTTGCGCGCACGGTTAACCGCCGGTGCAGCGCGGGTTAACGGCATCTTCAAACGCCTCGCATAGCGTAGCGCCCAAGACGTTTGTGGGAGCGCGTAATGTACGCCAGGGTCTTTCCCTCGGCCGGCTTGTGGATCAGCCTCGGGGTGCTCGCGCTCATCGATGTCGCGGCGATGGCGATCGGCGGCTTTCGCATCGCGGGCTATGCCGCGGTGCCGATCCTCGCCGTCAGCGCCGCCGCCGCCGGGCTCGGGTATCTCTATTCGACGGTGCGCCCCGACGAGCGCCTCGCCGCGCTCTGCTACGGCGCCGCTTTCTTGATCACCTACACGCTCGTCGGCGCGATCCTGAGCTACATCGGCACGAGCCTCAACTTGCCGCTCCTCGACGCCCGCTTTGCGCATGCCGATGCGGCGATCGGCTTCGACTGGCTGGCCGTCCTCGAGCTCACCGATCGCTGGACCGTGCTCGGCACGCTCCTGCGCACCGCGTATTTCACGTGCCTTCCGCAGATCGTCGGCGTGTTCCTCATCCTCGCCGCCACGCATCAGCTGAAGAGGCTCGCCGACTTTATTTTCCTGTTCACGGCAACGAGCCTCGTCACCGTGGTGCTGTCGAGCCTCCTGCCCGCGGCGGGGGCCTTCGTGTTCCACGATCCGCCCGCGGCCCTGCGCGACGCGGTCGGCTACGACGCCGGCCTCTGGCACCTCAAGCATTTCGAGGCGCTGCGCTCGGGCGCCATGCGCGCCATCGATCCCGGCCTCATCGAGGGCCTGGTGACGTTCCCCTCGTTCCACGCGGCGCTCGCCGTCATCACCGTGTGGGCCGTCTGGCGCACCCGATTCATCACCTATCCCGCGCTCGCACTCAACGTGGTCGTCATCGTCTCCGCGGTGCCGGTGGGCGGCCACTATTTCATCGATATCGTCGCCGGCCTCGCCATTGCCGCGGCAGCCATCGCCATCAATGCCTGGCGACGCGGAACGCTCGCACTCGATGGTTGGGGACGAGCCCAGCGCCTGGCCGTCGTTCGCACCCTCGCCACCCTGCGCGCCATCGCTCTCCAATTCGCTCGCACCTGATCTCCCCGCTCACCCACGCCGTTTGTCCTCGCAGCGGCACCCGCTCGAGGGTCTGCTTGAACCAAGGGGCTGCGGGGCGATGGGCACCGCGTCCTTTAGTTTTTTAAGGCGGCACCACACCGCCCCGCGCAGGGTTTATGGCCTGATCGTCGCTTTCAACCTCACTCGGGGACCGGGATTCCCACCCGGCGGCGACGCTGAGCCCCG
>DATEVP010000222.1:0-4723 GCA_035258465.1 Hyphomicrobiaceae bacterium | reverse complement strand
CCTATTGCACGCGCGGCAGCATGGACATCAACGGCGAGCTCGTGCGCCAGGGTCACGTGTTCGCCGGCGGCGGCCTGTTTGCCTCCTATGCCGCGCTCGAGCGGGAAGCCCGCGCCGCCAAGGCCGGCATCTGGGCCGTCGGCGATCCCGAGCGCCCCGCCGACTACCGTGCCCGCACCGGCAAGGGACCGGGCTCGGAACGGCGCGCCGATCGCAGCTCGCGCGGGTCTTGAGGCACGTAGGCTTCGCGACGGACGACGAGGGACCGGAGACGTCGATTACTTGAACAGAGAGGACAGGGAAAATGAGGAAGCCCTGACGACAGGGGGCGTTTCGGCAAGCTGTGGATAAGGCTCATCGATGTATACGTCGACGCCCGTGGCGCGCCCTTCTTTGATCAGCGAAGAGACATAGTTCCATCCCTTTGGCTCCAATCCCAGGCACGCCTCGGACATTTCTCCTTTCAAACGCACATGAATTGCAATATTCCCGCGCGCCCGGACGGCTGCGGTTTGTGCGGGGGTAAACCTGTCTCTATTCCAGAGTTTTGTCAGGTAGATGCCGGCCACCATGCGGTTGATGTTTGGTCCCCAGCTCACTCTATTATTTTTGCCCGAAGCGAACGAATATTTTCCCGGAGGCAAGGGGCCGACGGCTCTTGTAGCCAGGCAGTCAGGGTCAGGATTATTTCTGCATGCCTCTCTGCCGGAGATGGCCCACGCGATTGTTCTGCCACTCAATTGCGGGTCGCCGGCAATAATAAAAAGACGGCCCGTCGTTATCGTGTACCCAAGGCGGAAGCTTTTCAACGACTCCGGTACAGCATGAACGACATCCTCGAACGGGCTGCAAATCTCGCCGCCCGTCAGCTTTCTCTCATATCCCCTATGTTGGATCGTGACGTAATCGACGCCCGGGGCACAATCCCATTGAGGCAAGATGGATTTGTCTGCGAGAGAAATTGTCGGCGCTGGTGTTTTGGGCGATGTTTTGGGCAGGGCCGCAACCTTCGGCTCTTTTATCGCGGGAGCGATGGTGACCTCAAATGGGGGCAAAGTTTTGGCCGTATTTTTGATCTGCTTGCATTCATCAGATATCTTTGGGGGTTGAATCTGTTTTGCGGCAAGCTGTCTTGCAAGAGAGCTGCTCGCGCCCTGTTTTATGTAAGCCCCTATGAGGGCTTGCTGAACTTCGATCTGTTCTTGCGATAAGTCGAAGATGCAATGCCCGTAAACCTGATCGCCAACCTGGCTGAAAAAATCGGCGATTTCGCCCGCGGCCGTTGCGGGGGGTGCCTTGGGCGGCTGCTGCGAGAGACCATGGCTCGCGGGCAGCAACGCAAGCATTGCCACCGACGCGAACAGCCACCTTCGAAGTCTCTCGTTGCTCATCTTCTCGACGCGACGCCGTCGCTCACCGTGCCTCGCCCGCGAAGGTAGCCTGCAGCTCCCCGAGGCGGGCCAGCGCCTGCGCCGAGAGCGGGCCCTTGTTGATGGCGCGGGCGGCCTCCTCGAGCTGATCGATGGTGGCCAGGCCGATCTCCGTCGTCGACAGGCCCGGATGGGCGATGACGAAGCGCATCGCAAGCTCCGTCAGGCTCCCGGCATGGCCCTCGCGCACCAGCGGCTCGAGCCGGCGCGCGCGCTCGACGTCGGCCCGATAGCTGCTGCCCGAGCCGATCGGCTCGACGATGGCCATGCCCAGCGGATGGCGCTCCTCGCGCCCGCTCAAGGCGCCGCCGGCGAGCACCCGGATGCCGATCGTGCCGACGCCCGCCGCCTGCGCGCGCTCGAGCAGGCGGCCGTAATCCTGCGCGGGGTAGCGCTGGGGCAGGGCCGCGCCCGCGCTCGGGTTGAGCGCGTTGTAGGGCACCTGCGCGCCATCGAAGGCGCGCGAGTCGATCAGCCGCTGCAGCGCCGGCGTATCGCCAATTGCGGTGAAGCCGAGGAAGCGCGTCTTACCCGCCGAGCGCAGGCGCTCGAAGGCCGGCACCACCTCGCCCAGAACCTCCTCCGGCGTGAGCTTCTCGCCTTCAACCTGCAGCGCCAGCGGGTTGTGCAGCTGGAACAGGTCGACGCTGTCGCGGCGCAGGCGCTTGAGGCTCGCTTCCATCGAGGCGGCAATGGCGGCGCCGATGCGCTGGCGGTCAGCGGGCGCGATCCGCACCTTGGTGCTGACGATGACGTTGGGCTTGAGGCTCGCCAGAATCCGGCCGAGGTTCTCCTCCGAGGCGCCGTTGCCATAGAGCGGCGCCGTGTCGAAGTGGTTGACCCCGAGATCGACCGCCCTCGCGACCGCCCGCTCCTGGTCCCGCGGATCGCCCTTGGTCATCAGCCCGCCGACGGCCCCGCAGCCGAAGGTCAGCAGCGAGACCTCGAGCCCCGTCCTGCCGAATTGTCGCTTTTGCATGGCTTCTCCCTTCGCGAGCTGTCCACAGAACGGGTTCGGGCGTGGAGGACATCAGCGGCTCTCCCGACCGAAGAGCTTGCTATTTCGCTCGTGCAGGCCCCTCGAGAACGTCCGACCGGGAATGTTCGAGCACAGGCGCGTCGAAACTGTCCACCACGAAGGACCCTTCAGTGAGGTCGCGTGTGAGCCCGACAAACGTGGGGAAGCTGACGAAACGTACCCACAGAGCCACGTCGAACGCATCGGCCACCTCCAGCAGCGTCTGCACGGTGAGTTTCCCGTAGGCCGGATCCTCCATGCGGGAGACAACGCTTTGCGGCTTGCCCAAGCGTCTGCTCAGCTCGCCTTGGCTCCAGCCCCGCGCCTCGCGCAGGGCCCTGATCTGGTGTGCCATGCCGCGCCTGACGTGCTCGCTGACGTAGGCGCGCCGGTAGGGCCTGCGCCGAAGCTTCCGCACAAGTCTCCTCTCGGCTTCAGTGGTCACAGATCTTGCTCCGATCAGGGTCCTTCAGGACCTCCAGGCGTCGCTTGCGCGCCGTCTCGAGCGCATCGCGGGGATCGTACACGCTGCCCTTCTTGCTGGCCCCCGCCAGAATCGTGAATTCGCCCCGCGCCGGGCCAAAAAAGCCCAGAGGTCGATACTGCACATTCCCGACCTTGAATCGCAGCTCACCAAGGTCGCGATACCGTCCGCCCAATTGATCGAACTCGGGGCGCACCCACTCGTGTCTTTCCCTCTGAACCAGGTATTCGAGAAGGGTGTCGAATGCGGCCTGGACCGCCGCGGGCTGCCGCCGATACCAGACCGCGATCATGTCCCGCCCCGAGGAGCCGACATAGCAGCGAAAGGTCCAACAGACGCGCATCAAATATCAAAATTGCGAAATATGGTCAAGAGAGCTGCTTCGCAAATTTGCTAAACTCCTAAAAAATGGCCGGTGAGCCCGCGGGGCTGGGCGAGGCCAAAGACGGCCACAAGCGCCCTCGGCGCGATACCTCACTCCTTCCACGGCACGCCGCCGGCGTACGTGCGGTAGCTCACCCCCGCCAGCCAGCCGGCGTCGATGGGCAGCAGGATGCCGGTGATGGACTTGGCCTGCTCGGAGCAGAGGAAGGCAATGCCGTCGGCGATGTCGCCGGGCTCGGGCAGGCGGGAGAGCGCGTGCACGCCCATAATCTTCTTCATGTCGCGCTGGCCGGATTCGACCTTCGCCCGCAGCGGCGGCGTCATCACATAGGTCGGCCCAACGCTGTTGACGCGGATGCCGTGCCGGCCAAGCTCGACGGCCAGCAGCTGGGTCAGCCGCTCGATCGCCGCCTTGCCCATGTTGTAGGCCGGGATCGGCAGGGGCATGCGGCTGTTGATGGAACCCAGCGTGACGATAGCGCCGCGTTTCTTCGCGATCATCTGCCGGGCGAAGGCCCGGCAGCAGTGGACCGTGCCGTTGTAGTTCACGGCCCACATGCGGTCGTGGGCCGCCATGTCCATGTCCATGATGCCTTCCGCATTGGGGATCAGCCCGGCCGAGGTGACGAGCACGTCGGCCGGCCCCATCTCCTTTTCGATCCGCGCCGCCACGGCATCCACCGCCTTGGCGTCCGACACATCGCATTCGTAGAAGCGCCCCGACAGCGACTTGGCCACGGCCTCCCCGCCCGCGCGGTTCATGTCGACAATGGCGATCTCGCAGCCGTCCTTCGCCAGCCGGCGGGCCGTGGCCTCGCCGATCCCACTGGCCCCGCCCGTGATCACGGCAACGCGCTTGCTCATGGCCGGCTCCTCCCCTTGTTGCAGGTCTCGGATCGGACACTCGGACAGCCCGGCCGCCAGATCAAGTGCCGCTTGCAAGCGGGCGTCCGCGGCGGGACACTGCCGGCACGCCCCAACCAGGAATCGGGAGAGCCCCATGCAAAAGCCCGCGCCAGAGCCCACCACCGTCCGCGCCGAGGACATCGACCCGCGCTACCGCTGGGACCGGGCGCTGCCGGCGCTCGGCACCATGGGCGTCGACTTCGAGGAGCGCGTCGACTACCGCCGCCTGCACCGCTACCGCCTTTCGCGCGTGCGGCAGGCGCTGGAAAAATCCGATCTCGGCGCTCTCCTCGTCATGGATGTCAACAACATCCGCTACATGACGTCGACCAAGATCGGCGAATGGGAGCGCGACAAGATCTGCCGCTGGGCCCTGCTGACGCGCGGCAGCGCCGATCCGATCCTGTGGGACTTCGGCTCGGCGGCCGTGCATCATCGCCTCTATGCGCCGTGGCTGAAGCCGGAGAACTGCAAGGCCGGCCTGCTCGGCCTGCGCGGCAC
>DATEVP010000221.1:0-3490 GCA_035258465.1 Hyphomicrobiaceae bacterium | reverse complement strand
TCAAGGGGAGGGGAATCGCGTCGAGCCTGCCTTACTGTTTGCGCTCCCTGAGTCGGGGACCGAATCTTCAACCCGCTCAGTTGAGGCGCAGCTCGGTGATGTGGCGCGGGTCGGGCTTAAGCTCGCCCCGCTCCACGCGCTTGACGATGTCGGTGAGCACGGCGTTGGCGCGGCAGGGCAGCCCGAGCTTCTCGCCCTCCCGCACGACGTAGCCGTTGAGGAACTCGATCTCGGTGCGCCGGCCTTTGAGCATGTCCTGCCCCATGGACGGGCGCTGCTCGCCTGAGACGCGGGCCGTATCCTCGAGCCGTTGCGCGTCGCAGGCCTCGGTTGCGGCGGCGTCCCCCTCGCCGGCCCGCGCGATGGTCTCAGGGTCGAGGTGGACGATCTCCTCGAGCTGAAACCCGAGCGCCTGGCCGACGCGGATGGCCTCGCTGCCGAGCCGGGTGGAGAACCGCCGCAGCGCCTCGTTGCGCACGACCTGCGCGCCGGGCAGGCCCGTGCAGGCGGAGAGCCCGTTGCCCATCACGTTGGCGACGAGTTTGGACCAGCGCTCGCCCCAGAGATTGCCGGTGACCTTGGCGCTGTCGGAGAGGCCGACGAGGCGGCAGATCTCCTGCGCGCGATCCGTGATGCGGCCGTGCACCTCGCCCGTGCGGAACACAGTGTGCGCCGCGCCGCCCTTGCCGGCGCCGCGATGGATGTGGCCGGGCTCGGGCAGGTTGACGGTGATGGAGCTGGCGATGCAGCCGAGCGTCCTGCCCCAGCCGACGATGCCGGCAATGGTCTCCTCGTTCATGCAGTTCTGCAGCGAGACGACGTAGCCGTCGGGCGCCAGGTACTGGCGGATCAGCATGGTGGCCCAGGCCGTGTCGTAGGACTTCATGCACACGAAGGCGATGTCGACCGATTTCTCCTTGGCGAGCTGCTGGGCGTCGGTGACGTGGAGCGCGCGGACGGGCACGGAGAATTCCGCCACGTCGCGGGCGTGCGTGACGCGCAGGCCTCCCTTGCGCATCGTCTCCACGTGCTCGGGCCACGGGTCGATGAAGGTCACGTCCTCGCCGGCCTGCACCATGTGCGCGCCGGCATATCCCCCGACCGCGCCCGCCCCGACGATCGCAATCTTCCTGCCCATGCTCTCCTCCCGGCTTGCCTGACGGCGGAAGGTAGCGCGCCCGGTGGGCAAGCAACAACGGTGGCGCCTCCCACGAGCCGGGCGCACGCCAAGTCGAGGGGCACCTTGAGGCAGGACCTTTGCCGCACGCCTGCCGGGGCGCCGTTGCGGTGCGGCCGGTCGGGTACGCTGCCCGCGAGCCTATATGGAGCGGGGCGGGAGGATGACGCAGCGGGTGCCCGGCCGCCAGCTCTTGCGGTCGTTGGTCAATAGCTTGATCCCGCACCAATGCGCCCTGCCATCCGTCGCAAGCTCGCCGATGACGAAGATGCGCGAAACGGTGATCCAGATGCCGTCGACGAGCATGCGAACGACTTCGCGGCCATTCTCGACAGTTTCTCTGAACTCTTCCGCGGGGTGGCAGTCGTTCTTGCTGCAACACGGAATGCCGGCACCGTCCTTGTAGGAGCGGTAGTCCATGCCCCGATCATTGACGTGGCCGCTGGCACTCGCCGGCGCGAGCAGCATCAAGGCGAGGAACGAGATGCGAAGCACGAGCACGGTGACGCCATCGAGAAACGCGTTGACGAGCCCCACCTGTTCCGGCGTCGAGATCCGCGCCCGGGCGGGTCTGAACTCCATAGAGACCATATAGAGACCATCGCGCTGTGCCGATCGTCCGCTCACGATTCCGTGATATGTCGGCATCGCCGACATGGCCGGGCGTGCGGCCTCCTATAGGCACGCCGGCTCAGTGCGCGAGGAACACCGGCAGCTCGGCGGAGGCGAGGATATGGCTGGTGGCGCCGCCGAAGATCATCTGCCGCAGCCGGCTCTGGGTATAGGCGCCCTTGATCAGCAGGTCCGCGCCGATGGCGGTGGCTTCCGTCAGGATGGCCTCGCCCTGCCGGTTGCGGGCGCCGACCACCGTCTTTTCCGTCGCCACCACGCCGTTGGCCTCCAGATGGCCGAGCGCGTCCTTGACGCTGGGACCGGGCACGATGTGGCCCTCCACCGCGACCAGCGACACGCGCTTGGCTTTGCGCAGGATCGGCATGGCGAGGAGGATGGCGCGTGCCGTCTCGGTGCTGGCGTTCCAGTGGATCAGCACCGTTTGCGCGAGCGATTTGGGCGGCCTCGGCGGCGCCATCAGCACGGGGCGGCCGCTGTCGAACAGGGTGGCCTCCAGCGCCGTCATGCGCGCGCCTCGGTTGCCGGGCCGGCTCAGCACGGTCACGTCGTAGACGCGCGCGAGAGAGCCGAGCGCGCTGTCCTCGATCGCCGACCCGCCCCGCCAGCGAAAGCGCACGCCGCGGCCCTGCTCGCCCGAATGCTGGGCGGCAAAGGCATCGAACGTCTGGCGCACGCCGCGGCAGAACTCGACCTCGTTCCAGTCGGCCGGCGGAATGGTCACGGCGACAATGGGGTCGGGCGCGACGATCTCCGCGAACGCGGGGCGCAGGGCCACGCCCTCGACGGTGGCCTCGAACAGGCTGGCCAGATGCCAGGCCGTCTCCAGGGCCGACGGCATCTGCTCGCTTTGATCGATGGGGAGAAGGATGCTCTTCATGGCAATTCGCTCGCTTTTTGACGGACGGATTGAGCTTCGTTGCCCGCTCAGCATAGCACAGCCGATGGCGGGCGGGTTGGGCTGCGTTGCAACGTGGTCGGATCGTCAAAAGCGCGTGAGCCAGCTGACCGTGGCGTAGGGCACGCTGGCATCGAGTGTGCGCGGGTTGCCCACGTCCGCCAGCAGGCTGTCGTTGGCGAGCCCGCCGGAGACGGTGAATTCGCCACTTGCCCATTCGTAGCGCACGAAGGCACCGAGCCGGGCGATATCGGCTTCGAGGTTGCCGCCGGCGCCCGCCTCGAGGCCGGCCGAGAGGGCGGGCGTGAAGCGCCAGCCAAGCCGCGCCCGCGCCGAATAGCTGTCGTGGAGCGAGGCCCAGGAGAGATCGAGCGTGGTCCAGGTCCGCTCGGTCATGTCCCACCAGGCCTCCAGCACCGCCTTGCCGCCCAGGCCCCGCCCGCGGATGGCCGTCTCGGGGTCGTCGGGGGTGATTTGATGCTGCGAGGCCGTCACGCCGCCGAACACCTTGAGGGTGAGGGGCCCGAGTTGCTGGTGATAGCCGATGAGCAGGTCGGCGAAGCCTGCCTTGCCGTCGAAGTCGACCATGTGGGAGGTGGGACCGAATGCGCGCAGCCCCGAGTAGCTGTAGGCGCCATAGCCGCCGGTCACCCGCAGTCTCAACCCGTCTTCCAGGAGGCCGCCGAAGGGCGCGAGCGTCGCGCCTGAATAGAGCGACCAGGCGTGCCGGAACGCCTCGGCACCGGAATAGAGCTCGGCATGCGGTTTGGCTTGGTTTTCGCCGA
>DATEVP010000220.1:0-8993 GCA_035258465.1 Hyphomicrobiaceae bacterium | reverse complement strand
GGGAATGGCGAATACCGGCGGCCCGACGGGCGTATTCGGGAACACCGTGCCCTCCTCGAACCAGGAGCGCGGCGCGGGAGTGCCCCACAGCGTCTGCCGGCGCGGATCGCTGAGCGACCAGCGGATCGGGGCGAAGTCGGGGTCGACGGTGAGATAGTCCGACGCGTAGAGCTCGAGGCGGTGCCCGTCAGGGTCGCGCACGTAGAGGAAGAATGCGTTCGAGATGCCGTGCCGGCCCGGCCCGCGCTCCATGTTGGCGAGAAAGCCGGTGGTCGCCATCACGTCGCACAGGTGGATGATGTTGAGCGGGCCCGGCACCCAGTAGGCAAAATGGTGCAGGCGCGGCCCCTGCCCGCTGGTGAAGGCGATGTCGTGCACGCTGCCCTTGCGGTGCATCCAGGCGGCCGCGATCTTGGGCTCGGGGTCGTCGCTCGAGGTGTACTCGGTCAGCCGGAATCCCAGCGCGGCATAGAAATCGATCGAGGCCTGCACGTCCCGGGTGAAGAAATTGAAGTGGTCGATGCGCTGCGGATGGCAGCCGCGGTATTTGCCGTAGTGCTGCAGGATGCGCTCGGCCTGGTCCATCTTGAAGTAGAGCTCGAGCCGGTTGCCATCGCTGTCGGTGGCATGCAGCGTGCGGCCCTGGAACGGCACCTCGACGAATTCTGCCGGCAGCTGCCGCTCCGCGAAAAAGGTGCGCGCACGATCGAGATCCGCTTCGCTCGCGACCTTGAAGCCCAGCCGCTCGGCGACCGGCTCCGGCCCGCGCTTTAGAACAAGCGAGTGATGGTTGCGCTCCTCCATGCCGCGCAGATAGAGCGCCTCGCCGTCGGCATGCTCGACCTCGAGCCCGATGGTCGTCTCGTAAAAGTGCCGGCTTGCAGAAAGATCGCGCACGCGCAGCACGGCATGACTGCAGCGGACGATGTTGAAGGGCGGATCGAAGATGGGCGCGGGGACAGGCATCGGCGGTTCTCTATCACCTCGAGGGCCGGCTCGGGCGGTCGCGAAACGCGGCAAAGCGCATGCCGAGATAGGAAAATACCATGGCCGCGAGCGAGGAGGCGACCATCGCGACGATCGGCACGGTTTGCGGGCGCGCCAGAATGATCAGCACGAACAGGCCGTAGTTGAGGGCGGCGGCGGTCCATTGCACGCCGGCGTAGCGCAGGTATTCGGCCGTGCTCGGCGGCACGGACACGGCGAAGGTGAATGTTCGGTGCGACAGCCAGCCCGCCACCATGGCAACCGAGATGGCGGCAAGGCGCGCCGGGATCGGGTGGATCGAAAACACCGCGGTCAGCAGCGTGAGGATGAGCGCATCGACGCTGAAGGCGATGCCGCCGGAGAATAGAAACCCAAGGCCATGGCGCACGGGGTGCTGCGTGCCTGGCGTCAACCAGCCGTACTCGCCACTCATCCTCGGTCTCGCGGGTCGGACCAATCCAGCGCCGGCCCATCGGCGTCGCGCGAGGGCCGCCAGATCCGCTCCGGCAGGTCCGGCTCGCGCATGAGCACCTCGTACTCCATGCCTCGCCGGGTCACAACGGGATCGAGGCGCGCGAGCTCGGCGTCGGGATGGCCAGGATGGCACATGACGATGTGCCGCCGCCCCGGCTCGCGCAGGGCCTCCTGGAGCTCCCGCGCGTAGGGCGTTCTCAGATCGAAGCGCGAGAAGCCGGCAAAGCTGTCGTTGGCGGGCAAGCTGGCCTCGCGCACGGACTTTGCGAAGCCGAGCCCCAAGAGGCCCACCATGGCGGCCTTGGCCCGCGCCTGGCCCGGGCCGGCGATCGCGCGGCGCAGGCCCCTGGGCACGCGGATCAAGGGTGGGCGGCTCGGATAGCGCTTGATGACCACCTCGAGCAGCGCCTGCCGTACGCCGGGCAGCACGTGCACATGCTGATGCCCGTCGATGTGGTCGGGCGGAAACCGCAGGCCCTGCTCGAACCGATCGAGCTGGCGCCCGATCTCGGCCTTGAGTTCGCTCGCGTCCACGCGCCCGAGCAAAGCCCGGGGAGCGAGGCTGGCGAGCCCCGGAAACGCGCCCGTCGGCGCAAGACTGGGCATGGCACCCAGCGGCCGCCCCAGCGTGAGGTTGAGATGCAAGCCAAGCGCCAGGTGGCCGCGATTGGCCAGCAGGCGCGCGGCGCCCGCGGGCCATTGTGCCGCGGTGACGAGCACGCTGGTCGCAGACAGCCGGCGCGCGGCGGCCAGCTCGGCGATGGCACGGGAAACGCCCTCGCTCAACGCATAGTCGTCGGCACAGAGGATGATCGTGCTGCGCGGACCGCCCGATTTCGCGTCCGTCGCAAGGGCTCGCGTGGGCTCGGCCACCACCATCATCTTTCGCGCCGCTCGGCGGAGTTGCCGCCATCGAGCGGCGCGCGCTCGATGCCAAGCTCCTCGGTCACGAGGAACAGCGGCCGGCCCTTCACCTCCTCGTACATGCGCCCGAGATACTCCCCGATCACGCCGAGCGAGATGAGCTGCACGCCGGCAAAGAACATCACCGAGACGATCAGCGAGGGATAGCCAGGCACGTCGCTCCCATACAGCAGCGTCTGGACCATGACGACCACGGCGTAGCAGACGGCAAGAAGCGAGATGATCAGGCCGAGATAGGACCAGACCCTGAGGGGGATCGTGGTGAATGCGGTCAGGCCATCGAGCCCGAAGCGCAGCAGTTGGCGCGGTCGCCAGCGCGAGACGCCGTCCGGTCGCGGGGGGACATGGAAGGGCACGCCCTGCGTGCGAAAACCCATCCAGGCGAAGAGCCCCTTGTTGAACCTGATGCGCTCGCGCATGCGGTTCATGGCGTCGACCGCTTTGCGGTCGAGGAGACGGAAGTCGCCGGCACCCTCGGGCAGCGTGGTGCCGCTCAGGTGCCGGAACATGGCATAAAAGGCGCGCGCGGCCCAGCGGTTGAGAAAGCCGTCGTTGGTCCGGTCGATGCGTTGCCCGTAGACGATCTCGAAGCCGGCGCGCCAATACTCGACGAACTTGGCTATCAATTCGGGCGGATGCTGCAGGTCGGCGTCCATCAGGACCGCGGCGTCGCTGGACACGTAGCTCAAGCCGGCGGCTGCCGCGATCTCCTTGCCGAAGTTGCGGCTGAGCGCGATCGCCTTGAAGCGCGGGTCGCGCGTGTTGATGTCCTTGAGCAGCCGCAAGGTGCCGTCGGTCGAGCCGTCGTCGACGAAGATCACCTCCCACGTGAGGTCGAGCCCCTCCAGCGCGCGGCGCAGCCGGTCGACGAGGTGCTCCAGCCCGTGCTCCTCGTTGAGCATGGGCACCACCACCGACAGCGAGCGGCGGCCGGGCTCGGCGGCCTTGCCGGCGCGGGCGCTCCTATGCGGGTCGATGATCGACAAGGACTAAACCTCGGGGCGCGGACAAGGGAGTTCGAGACGGCCTCCCAGCGGCGCCCTTGCGCTGTGCCACCTCTGCGCGCATCCGGCAACGGGGGCGGGCAGATCGTCAACGGCTTGGCCAACGGCGCCCAACGCGTCAACCGGCCGCCATTACCCCCGATTCGATCAATCGCCGGTGGAAAATGAGTATCTCGTCCCGGGGCTTGCAGCCGTAGTAGCGCCCCATGCAGAGCGACATCAGACGCTTGCGCTCGCGGTGGGAGTCCGACAGCGGCAGCCCCGCGAAATCGAGGATGGCGGTGCCGAGGTAGGGGACATCGAGGGTATCGAACTGCGGCAGCGCCGGCACGCGGTAATTGATCCCGCGCACGGCGTAGTAGGTGATGAAGCCGATGGATTCGGGATTGAGCGTGACGTCCTCGGCCTCGGTGCCGCTGTCGAACCCCAACAGCGTGCGCGTGGCCATGGGGTGATGGTCGCCGTAGTGCACGATGAGGAACCGCTCGCGCGGGAAACGCCGCCGCAGGTCCTGCATCAAAAAGTCGAAGTCCATCTTGGCCATGGAGACGCGGCGCAGATATTCGTGCATCTCGGGATTCGTGCCCGGGCTGCCGCCCTGCACGGCCACCTCAGGCATGTAAGGAGAGTCGTAGGGCCAGTGCGCCATCATGGTCTGGATGTACATGAAGAGCGGCTTGCGCGACGACTTGAAGTGCCGCCCCATCTCGCGCATGGCATTCTCGTAGTAGAAGCGGTCGCGCTCCTGGGTGCTCTTGGCACCCTGGGTCGTCATATCGAAGATCTCTTTGAGCCCGATCGAGGTGTAGAATTTGTCGTTGGACACGAAGTTGCGCATCATCGGGTAGAACACGACGTTGCGATACCCGCACCGCTCGAGCGCCTGCGGCAGCGTGTCCTTGAGCTTGTTCTGGGTGAACGTCTGCACGAACTGGCGCATGCCGCCGAAGGAATGCGTCGACACCCCAGCCAGCAGCGAGAATTCCGTCAGCCACGAGGCGCCGCCGTAGGTCTCGACCCGCAGCGGATAGAGACGATCGTCGTAGGAGCGAAAGAAGGGGTCGACGGTGTGATCGTAGCCGAGCTTCGGGAAGAGCGAAGGCTGCACCACCGATTCCTGATGGATCAGGATGATGTGGGGCGGCTTGGCGCTCGGCGCGCACGAGGTCGGGATCATGAAGCCTGGTCCGGCGGCCACGGCGCGGGGGGCCGCCTCCATGATGGCGCCGCGCCACAGCGTCTCCAGCGTCTCGCCCCACGATGCGTAGAAGGAGGATACGTAGAGGTTCTCGTAATAGAACTGCATGTGACGCCGCTCGCCCTTGGCCTGGGCGCCGTACCAGGCGAGACCGGCAAAGACGAGCAGCGCGAGCGCCGACCAGCGGCGGGGGACGCGCGTGCTGTCGGAGCGGTAGGCGAGGAAGGCAGCAATGCCCGCGGCGGTCAGCGCGCCGACAAAGGCCAGAAAGTAGCGGCGATGGTCGCTCCAGAGGTAGCTCACCGTCGACCAGGAGCTCAGATAGAAGAAGAAGTCGTAGGCATGCACCACCATGTTCATGACGGCTTGCTTCGCCGAGGCTGCGGCCACGATCACGGTAACCATGGAAGCGATCAGCACGGTGGCGAAGAGCGCGCGACGCGTTATGAGTAACACGAGTGCAATGAGCGCCAGGGTGACGGCGGCGGTGAAAAGGATGTTGGGGAGGTAGCCCTCGTCGATCCAAAAATGCCGCCCTAGCGCGGCGCCGATCAGAGCGGCGATGATCCACGCGGACCTGGGGCGAAGCTCGAAGCGGGCCAGCAGATCGGCTGCAAAAGCGCGCAGCCGGGCGGAGCGACCCTTTATCGTGGGAAGACCAAGCGTTTGACCCGTCATGGATCTGCCGTGCAGCCGTCACAAAAGCTTTACACACCATCACAGCCGCGATGAACCCGCAATGAAGAAGAGGTCGCACGGATAATGCTCAGCCCGCAGCCAGGCGCGCTTCCACCAAGCCATCCGGCACCGCGCAAGATTTTCCTAAGGCTCGGAAAACACGTGGAAAAATGCCGCGCTCGAGCGATTGCGCCTGACGTACTGCGGCGGCGCCGGAACCGGACGCATACAGGCTGCGTTCATGTTGGGGCGTTTATCGAAGGAGAACCGGATGGTCATGCCCGCTGAGCACGACCCCGCAACGCGACGCTTCCTTCTCCATGCCGTCACGGCGGCAGGGGCGGCCGATCGCCGGTAGTCGTGGCGAGGCCGATCATCCGGGGGGAAGGAATGCAGAATCTCTCTGTAACAACTTGTGACGGGGCGCTGGGGGCACGTCGCCTTTACAAGAACTAAATTGTCGGCACATATCCGCGCCGGCACGCCGTTTGGAGAGTTCGATGAAATCGAATGCAGTGCAGTCTTTCGAGCTGGAATTGGATTGGACAGCTCAGACCATCCTTCCAATCGAGTTCAGTGGTCGGGAGTTGCAACTCGAGGCAAGGGCTTATCAAGGAACCGATCCTAACTTTCAGGCCCTCGCCCTGGTTCATCGCGGAAAAAACGGGGCAGACGAAGTCCCGGTCGTCCGGGTTCATAGCGGTTGCGTGACCGGCGATATCTTCCACTCGCTTCGCTGCGATTGCTATCCGCAGCTGCAGTCGGCCTTGGACCGAATCACCTCGAGCCCGGTGGGCATCCTGATCTACCTTCCCTTCCAGGAAGGGCGCGGGATCGGCCTCGTCAACAAGATCCGCGCCTATGCACTTCAGGACCAGGGCTACGACACGGTCGATGCCAATGTCGCCATCGGCGCCCCGATCGAGGCGCGCGACTACGACTTGGCCGCGCACATCCTGTTCGATCTCGGCTACCCCGAGATCAAGCTGATGACCAACAACCCGGCCAAGGTCGAGGCCTTGCGCGGGGAGGGCGTGGACGTGATCGAGCAGCTGCCGCTGATCGTCAAGCCGTCGCCCTACAACAAGCGCTATCTGGCGACCAAGAAGGAGCGCATGGCGCACAAGCTCTGAGCGCCCTCGCGCAGACAAGTCATGGGAAGGCAGCGGCAACCCCGCTGCCTTTTTGTTTGCGCGTCCCACAGAGCAGACGCAGAGCCGACCCGCAAGGTTTGCGGCAACGACCTTCACGCGAATGAGCGGTGACACCGGGCTTCCCGGCAGGCGGCTGCGCCGCGCGGCCAACGGTGCCCGCGCATAGGGTGTGACGCGAGCCGCCAGCGAGGGGCCGCAGCAGTCGCTTGACATCTATATTTCTAGTTATATAGTTAGCTCATGAGCGAGCGGAAACAGCAGCGCGAGCAGAGAGCGGCCGATGCCTTGGCGGCGCTGGGCAATCGAACGCGCTTGCGCATCTTCAAGCTCCTCGTGCGTGCCGGCCCTGCAGGCACAAACGTCGGTACCGTGCAACGGATGCTCGGTGTGCCGGCAACAACGCTGGCGCATCATCTGGGCGCTCTCACGCAGGCCGGTCTCGTTGGACAGGAGCGCCGCGGGCGCGAGGTGATCTGCACCGCCAACTACAAGGCGGTCAACGCCGTCCTGGAGTACGTGAGAGCTGAATGCTGCGCCGGCTTGGATTTCTCCAAGGCGGCCGATGCCGAGGCTGCATGACCCCCTTTTTTGACACAATAGAACTAGAAATCTAGAGGAGTAGAGAGACATGTCGATTCAGGCGCGCTTGGCGGAAGCCCGTGACTGGCGAGCCCTCCGGCTCGACCCGGCCTGGTTGGCCATCGTCGTCATATTCGCGGTGCTGGCGGCCGTCGTGCCATCCCAAGTTGCGACCTCTGCGGCATTCACCGCCAAGGCGATCTGGAGCGTTCTGCCGTTTTTTGTCTTGTCGATCGGCCTTGCGGCCTACGCCAAGGCGAGCGGCGCCGAAAACCTGATCGCCCGCGCCTTTGCCGGGCGTCCGGAGGCGATGGTCGTGTTCGCGAGCCTCGTGGGCGCGCTGTCGCCCTTCTGCTCATGCGGCGTCATCCCGGTCATTGCCGCGCTGCTTGCCAGCGGCGTACCCCTCGCGCCCGTGATGGCATTCTGGCTGGCCTCGCCGCTGATGGATCCGTCGATGTTCTTTATTACTGCCGGGATTCTCGGTGCACAGTTCGCGATTGCCAAAACGGTCACTGCTATTGCGGTCGGACTTCTCGGCGGATTCGGCGTGCTCGCCATGCAGCGCATGGGCGTCCTCGTCGGCGACCCGCTCCGCGAGGGTATCGGCAACGGCGGCTGCGCCGGCTCGAAGATCCGCAATCCGAAGGCGGTTGCCTGGCGCTACTGGCATGAGCCGGCCCGCCGCGACGCGTTCTGGATGAATGCGCGCCAGACCGCGCTCTTTCTCGGCAAATGGCTGACGCTGGCCTTTGTCCTGGAGAGCCTCATGGTGGCCTATATCCCGAACAATCTGGTCGCGAGCGTCGCCGGCGATGGCGGTTTGCTCTCGATCCTAACAGCGACCTTGGTGGGCATACCGAGCTATCTCAACGGCAACGCTGCGTTGCCGCTCGTTGCCGGTTTGATGGAGAAGGGAATGGCGCCGGGAGCGGCCATGGCCTTCCTCGTGGGCGGTGGCGTGACGTCGATACCTGCGGCTCTGGCCGTCTGGGCCATCGCCCGCCGAGCCGTCTTTGCAGCCTACCTGGCGCTGGCCATAGTCGGTGCACTTCTCTCAGGCATTGTGTTCCAGATCGTCGCTGGCTGAGCGAGTGGGGGTGCCGCAGTTGACTGCGGCGCCTCTCATGCTGGCGCCTCGCGTGATTACAACTTGACGTCCGGGGTCGGATTACGGAAGTCATACTCGACAGTTTGTGAGCGCATGCCATGTACAAACCTTTCGATCTGACCGGCCAGGTGGCGCTGGTGACCGGCGGCAACAGCGGCATCGGTCTCGGCATGGCCCGCGCGCTCGCCGAGGCGGGTGCCGACGTGGCCATCTGGGGCACCAACCCGGCCAAGAACGCCGCCGCCAAAACGGAGCTTGCCAAGAGCGGGCGGCGGATCGTTGCGCTCGAGTGCGATGTCTCGGACGAGGCGGCCGTGGAGCGCGCCTTCGCCGAGACGCTCCGGCAATTGGGCCGTGTCGATGCCTGTTTCGCCAACGCCGGCGTCAGCGGGCGCGGCGGCATCAAATCGTTCGCCGACATGAGCGCGGAGGAGTGGCACCGCGTGCTCGGGGTCAATCTCGACGGCGCCTTCTTCACCTTCCGCACCGCCGCTCGGCACATGGTGGAGCGCGGGGGCGGCGGCGTGCTCGTCGGCACGGCGTCGCTGGCCGCCATCGAAGGCGCGCCGCGCAGCGAGCACTACGCCGCGACCAAGGGCGGGCTGATCTCCATGATCCGGGCGCTGGCGGTGGAATTCGCGCGTCACGGCGTGCGCGCCAACGCCATCCTGCCGGGCTGGATCGAGACCGACATGACGGCCAATGCCATCGCCAACGAGAAGTTCGCCAAGAGCGTGCTGCCGCGCATCCCCATGCGCCGCTGGGGCACGGGCGACGACTTCGGCGGCATCGCCGTCTACCTCGCCAGCTCCGCCTCGCGTTACCACACGGGCGACACGTTCCTGATCGACGGCGGCTACGCGCTCTTCTAGGGGCGTCTCCCT
>DATEVP010000219.1:0-7232 GCA_035258465.1 Hyphomicrobiaceae bacterium | reverse complement strand
CCGACGTGACGAAGGAATCGACGCTCAAGGCCGCCGCCGACGAGGCGGTGCGGCGCTGGGGGCGCATCGATGTCCTGCACAACAATGTCGGCGTCAGCCTTGCCGGCGGCGACGCCAACCCCCTCGAGATCACGGAAGCCGCGTTAGACCGCGTCTCCGCCATCAACCTGCGCGGCACCATCATGGCCTGCAAGCACGTGCTGCCGGTGATGCGCCAGCAGCGGTCGGGCGCCATCATCAACATCGCTTCGATCGCGGCGTGGGCGACCAACTACCCAACCGTCGCCTACAAGACGACCAAGGCCGGCATGATCGCCTATACCGAGCAGATCGCCACGCAGAACGCCGAGTACGGCATCCGCTGCAATGCGATCCTGCCGGGCCTGATGGACACGCCGATGGCCGTCGACACCCGCGCCCGCACCTGGGGCAAGACGAGGGCGGAGGTGGCCGCCGCGCGCGACGCCAAGGTGCCGCTGCGCCGCAAGATGGGCACCGCCTGGGACGTGGCGAATGCCGCGCTGTTCCTGGCCTCCGACGAGGCCAACTTCATCACCGGCATCGCGCTCCCCGTCGACGGCGGCTCGAGCCTGCGGCGGGAATAGCGTGGCGCAGCGGGGTCAGACCCCTCGCCTCTGACGTCGCAATTTCACTCCAGCGGATACGCGAGGGGTCTGACCCCCTCTCGCAGCCAATTGCTTGTTGCCCGGGACCCAGCCCCCGTCTAGCGTACCGGCAGAAACAAGAAGGTCGCGGCGCGCATAACCGCTGTGGCGCCTATCCTGGGAGGAATCGCATGCGCTCGAAGCTCACCTTCATCGTCGCGTTTGTGTTCGTGGCCACCGGCATCGCGCTGCCGGCGCTGGCGCAGAAACAGGGCGGCACGCTGCGCATCTATCACCGCGACAACGCACCGAGCGGCTCCATCCACGAAGAGGCGACGATCTCGACGGTCCAGCCCTTCATGGGCGTGTTCAACAACCTCGTCGTTTACGACCAGACCAAGCCGCTCAACTCGGCCGAGACCATCGTGCCCGACCTCGCCGAGAGCTGGGCCTGGGACGCAACCAAGACCAAGCTCACCTTCAAGCTGCGCCAGGGCGTCAAGTGGCATGACGGCAAGCCGTTCACCGCCAAGGACGTGCAGTGCACGTGGAACAAGCTGACCGCCAAGGACCCGGACGACTTCCGCAAGAACCCGCGCGCGGTCTGGTGGCAGAACCTGAAGGAGGTGACGGTCAACGGCGATCACGAAGCGACCTTCGTCCTCAACCGGCCGCAGCCCTCCTTCCTGTCGCTGTTCGCCCCCGGCTACAGCCCGGTCTACCCGTGCCATGTCTCGACCAAGGACATGCGCACCAATCCGATCGGCACCGGGCCATTCAAGTTCGTCGAATGGAAGCGCAACGAGACCATGAATTTCGTGCGCAACCCCGACTACTGGAAGAAGGGCCTGCCGCACGTCGACGCCATCGAGTGGCGCATCATCCCCAACCGCTCGACGCGCATCCTCGCCTTCGTCGCCGGCGAATTCGACATGACCTTCAGCGCCGACGTGACCATCCCGCTGCTCAAGGATGTCAGTTCGCAGGCGCCGAAAGCAACCTGCGAGCTGGTGCCCACCTACGTCTCCACCAACCTGATCATCAACCCCGCTGCGGCGCCCTTCAACGAGCCCAAGATCCGCAAGGCCATGTCGCTGGCGATCGACCGCAAGGCTTTCATCGACATCCTCTACGAGGGCAAGGCCATCATCGCCGGCGTCATGCTGCCCCCGCCCCAGGGCAAATGGGGGATGCCGCCGGACGTGATCCAGACGCTTCCCGGCTACGCAGCCGATGTGGACAAGAGCCGCGCCGAAGCGCGCAAGATCATGGAAGGGCTCGGCTACGGCGAGGGCAAGCCGCTCAAGGTCAAGGTCTCGACGCGCAACATTGCCATCTACCGCGATCCGGCCGTCATCCTCATCGACCAGCTCAAGAAGATCTACATCGAGGCCGAGCTCGAGGTCATCGACACCAGCATCTGGCACGCCAAGGTGACGCGCGGAGAGTATTCGGTCGGGCTGAACCTGACCGGCGTCGGCGTGGACGACCCCGACGTCAATCTCTACGAGAACTACAGCTGCAACTCCGAGCGCAACCTGACCAAGTACTGCAACAAGGACGTCGACGCGCTGATCGACAAGCAGTCGCAGGAGGGCGACGTCGAGAAGCGCAAGAAGATCGTCTGGGAGATCGAGCGCAAGCTCGCCGAGGACCTCGCCCGGCCGGTCATCCTCTACGACCGTGCAGCGACCTGCTGGCAGCCGCAGCTCAAGGGCTTCGTGCTGCACCAGAACAGCATTTACAACAACTGGCGTTTCGACAGCGTCTGGCTGGACAAGTAGGTAGATTGGCTGGCGAGCGCTCCGGGAGAGCCCTGTGGGAGTCTACCTCGTACGCCGATTCTTCCTGATGCTGCTGACGCTGTTTGGGATATCGGTGCTGATCTTCGTCATGCTGCGGCTGGTGCCGGGCAACATCACGGATATCATCTTCGACTCCGCCGGCTTCGTGAATCCCAAGGCGAAGGCGAAAATCGAGCGGGAGCTGGGGCTCGACCAGCCCATCGTCACCCAGTACGTCAGCTGGATCGGCGGCCTGGCTCGCGGCGATCTCGGCTACGCCTACGTATCGGAGAAGCCGGCCATCGACGAGATCCTGCCGCGCATCCCCGTCACGGCCAAGCTCGCGGCCCTCGCACTGATCTTCTCCGTGCTGTTCGGCGTGCCGCTCGGCGTCATCAGCGCCGTGCGCCAGAATACCTGGCTCGACTACGTGCTGCGCGTGGTCAGTCTGAGCGGCCTGTCGCTGCCCTCGTTCTGGCTCGGCCTGCTGATCCTGATGGCGTTCGTCAACTGGTTCGGCTGGATCCCGATCTACAACAGCAAGGTCACCAGCCTCTGGCACGAGCTGGCGCTGCTGAGCATCCCCGCCGCCGCTGTCGGCTTTCGCAGCTCCGCGCTGGTGATGCGGCTCACCCGCTCCTCCATGCTCGAGGTGCTGCGCCAGGACTACATCCGCACCGCGCGCGCCAAGGGTGCCTCCGAGGCCGCCGTCAACTACGACCACGCCTTGCGCAACGCCGTGCTGCCCGTCGTCACCATCATCGGCATCGAGGCCGCGTTCCTGATCGGCGGCCTGATCGTCACCGAGACCGTGTTCAACATCCCCGGCGTCGCCCGCTTCCTCGTCGAGGCCATCACCTGGCGCGACTACCCGATCGTGCAGAATCTCGTGATGCTGATCGCCGTCGTCGTGGTGGTGGTGAACTTCATCGTCGACATGACCTACGTGGTGCTCGACCCGCGCATCAAGTACGAGGAGTGACCGCGTGGCCGTCATCGATCACCGGGCCGAGCTGGCGCGCGCGGGAGCCAACGTGCGCGGGCCCTTTGGCGGGCTGCTGTTTTTCGTGCGGCGCTACCCGCTGGGCGCCATCGGCGCGCTGATCATGGTGCTGTTCCTGGCGACGGCGATCTTCGCCGACGCCATTACCTCCTTCGACCCGACCAGCACCGACCCCAGATCGTCGCTGGCGCGTCCCGGCGATGCCCACATTCTGGGCGCCGACTTCATGGGTCGCGACGTGTTCGCCCGCATCGTCTATGGCGCGCGCATCTCGTTGGCCGTCGGCGTCGGCGCCACGGTGCTCGGCTGCCTCGTCGGCGTCGGCATCGGCCTGATGTCGGGCTTCTTCGGCGGCTGGTTCGACCTCCTCGTGCAGCGCCTGATGGACATCATGCAGTCGCTCCCCTTGCTGGTGATGGCGCTGGTGATGGCGGCGTCGCTGGGGCCCTCGCTCACCAACACCATCCTCGCCATCGCCATCCCGCTGGTGCCCAACGTGGCGCGCATCATCCGCTCCAATACCCTCTCGCTGCGCGAGATGCCGTTCGTCGAAGCGGCGCGTGCCATCGGCATGAGCGAGAGCCGCATCGCGCTTCGGCACGTGCTGCCCAATACGCTGGCGCCGCTGATCGTGCTGGCGACCGCGCAGCTCGGCTCCGCGATCCTGGTCGAATCGGCGCTGGCGTTCCTGGGGCTCGGCGTGCCGGAACCGCACCCCTCCTGGGGCCGCATGCTGTCGGAGTCGGCGGCCGAGTACGTGCGCACCGCCCCCTGGCTCGTGATCTTCCCCGGCATCGCCATCAGCGCCGTGGTGTTCGGCACCAACCTGTTCGGCGACGCGCTGCGCGACATCCTCGACCCGCGGCAGCGCATGTGATGGCTCGATTGGACCCTCTTGCCGCCGTCAGCATGCGCACCGAGAAGGCCCACGAGCACGTGCTGCAGGTCGACGGCCTGCAGACCTATTTCTACACGCGCGTCGGGCTGGTGAAGGCCGTCGACGGCGTCTCCTTCGCGCTCGGGCGCGGCGAGACGCTGGCCATCGTCGGCGAGTCGGGCTGCGGCAAGAGCGTGACGGCCCTGTCGATCATGCGCCTGGTCGCCGACCCGCCGGGCCGGATCGTGGGGGGATCGGTGCGCCTGGACGGCGTCGATCTCGTGGCGCTGGACGAGGATGCCATGCGGGCCATCCGCGGCAACCAGATCTCCATGATCTTCCAGGAGCCGATGACCTCGCTCAACCCGGTCATGACCATCGGCCGGCAGATCGGCGAGGCCCTCATCCTGCACCAGCAGATGTCGCACAAGGCCGCCCTCGAGCGGGCGATCGAGATGCTGCAGCTGGTCGGCATCCCCGAGCCCGCCCAGCGCGTCAAGGAATATCCCCACCAGCTCTCGGGCGGCATGCGCCAGCGGGCGATGATCGCCATGGCGCTCGCCTGCAACCCCAAGGTGCTGATCGCCGACGAGCCCACCTCGGCGCTGGATGTGACGATCCAGGCGCAAATCCTGGACCTGATGGCCAAGCTGCAGCGCGAGCTCGGCACGGCCTTGATCTTGATCACGCACGACCTCGGTGTGGTGGCCGAGACGGCGGAGCGCGTGATCGTCATGTACGCCGGGCGCAAGGTGGAGGAGGCCGCCGTGGCCACGCTGTTCGCCCGGCCGCTGCATCCCTACACGCGCGGCCTCATCAACTCGATCCCGCGCCTGGCCCTGATGCGTCGGGAGACGAGCGAGGTCGGCGCGCGGCTGCAGGAGATCCCCGGCATGGTGCCGGCGCTGAGCAACCTGCCGCCGGGCTGCACCTTTGCGCCGCGCTGCGCCTTCGCCGACGACACCTGCCGCTCGCAATACCCGAGCTACGAGGAGAAGGCCGCGGGCCATTGGGCAGCCTGCTGGCATTCCGACCGCGTCGCGGGAGCCGCCCGTGGCTGAGACGGCGCGCCCGGTGCTCGAGGTGGAGCGGCTGAAGAAGTACTTCCCCGTTCGCAAGGGCCTGCTGCGTCGCACGGTCGGCCATGTCTATGCGGTCGACGACGTGAGCTTCACGATCGGCGAGGCGGAGACGGTGGGCCTGGTCGGTGAGTCCGGCTGCGGCAAGACCACGGTCGGCCGTGCCATCCTGAGGCTGATCGAGCCGACGGCCGGCGCCATCCGGCTCGATGGGCACGACATCACCCGCCTCGGCAAAAAAGAGCTGCGACCCTACCGCCAGGCGATGCAGATCATCTTCCAGGACCCATTCTCCTCGCTCAATCCGCGCATGCGGGCCGGCGACATTGTCGGTGAGCCGCTCAAGGTGCATGGCACCTCGTCGCGCAAGGCGCGGCGCGAGCGGGTGGCGGAGCTGTTCCAGCGCGTGGGGCTGCGCACCGCGCAGATGGACAACTTCCCGCATCAGTTCTCCGGCGGCCAGCGCCAGCGCATCGGCGTCGCCCGCGCGTTGGCGCTGAGCCCCAAGCTGATCATCGGCGATGAGCCCGTCTCCGCACTCGACGTGTCGATCCAGGCGCAGGTGATCAACCTGCTGACCGACCTGCAGCGGGAACTCAAGCTCTCCTACCTCTTCATCTCGCACAACCTGGCGGTGGTGGAGCACATCTCGCACCGCATCGCCGTCATGTATCTGGGCCGCATCGTCGAATACACCGACAAGGCGACGCTGTTCACGCGGCCCCTGCATCCCTACACGGAGGCGCTGCTGGCGGCGGTGCCGGTGCCCGACCCGGCCATCAAGCGCGCCAAGCGCGTGGTGCAGGGCGACGTGCCGAGCCCCATGCAGCCGCCGCCCGGCTGCCACTTCCACCCTCGTTGCCCCTACGCGACCGCGCGCTGCAAGACCGAGCCGCCGGCGCTCCGCGAGGTCGAGCCCGGCCACCAGGTCGCCTGCCACCTGCGTTGAGGCCGTCGCGGTGTAGGTTGGGTTAGCGCGGCCACCAGCTTTCGGCACAGTCGCGACGCTGCTCCGCGCGTAACCCAACATCGCTCTCGCGAGTGTGCGTTGGGTTACGCACGGAATTTGCGTTCAGCATCAAATTTGCCGTCGCGGCCGCGCTACGCCGCGGCGCGGATCAGGTCGGCGGCCTTCTCGCCGACCATGATGCACGGCGCGTTGGTGTTGCCGGACGGCATGGTCGGGAAGATCGAGGCGTCGGCGATGCGCAAGCCCTCGAGCCCGTGCACCTTGAGCTTCTCGTCGACCACGGTCTTGGGCCCCGCCGGCCCCATGCGGCAGGTGCCGATCGGGTGATAGGCGGTGTGTGCGTTGCCGCGGATGAATTTCAGAATCTCGTCGTCGCTCGCCACGCCCTTGCCCGGTGAGTACTCCTCGCCGCGCAGCTCATCCATCGGCTTGGCCTCGACGATGCGGCGCATCATGCGGAAGCCCTCGACCATGGTGCGCTGGTCGATCGGGTCGGCGAGGAAGTTGAATCGGATCGCCGGATGATCATCGGGGTTGGGCGAGCGGATGTGGATCGAGCCGAGGCCCTCAGGGCGCAGCTGATAGCAGGCGACCGCCATGGACGGGAATTCCTGCAGCCTGCGGGTTCTCGGGTCCTTGATGGCGTAAGGCACGATGTGCATCTGGACGTCGGGCGTGGCGAGCTCGGGGCGCGTTTTGAGGAACGCCAGCATCGGCGCCGACGGCAGGCTGAAGAAGCCGCCGCCGGTGGTCACGTATTTCAAGGCTTGCCCGACGGCGCCCAGCCCACGCGCCATGTGATTGTAGGACAGGCGCTTGTCCTGCACGCGCCAGGCGATGCGCGCGTTGATGTGGTCGCGGAAGTTCTCGCCCACCGCCGGAAGTGCGTGCCGAACCTCGATGCCATGCGCTTT
>DATEVP010000218.1:0-5983 GCA_035258465.1 Hyphomicrobiaceae bacterium | reverse complement strand
CGACCAGGACCTGGCGCGCAGGCGAGGCGTCGAGGCCGCGCTCGATGATCTCGGCGAACTCCTCCTTGTTGTAGCCGACGCCGCCGCCGGTGCCGCCCAGCGTGAAGGAGGGGCGCACGATGGCCGGCAGCCCGACATGCTCCAGCGCCGCCATCGCCTCATTCAGATCGTGGGCGAGCCGCGACTTCGGCGTCGCCAAGCCGATGCGGCCCATGGCCTCGCGGAAGAGCTGCCGGTCCTCGGCCTTGTGGATGGCCTCCGCCTTGGCGCCGATCATCTCCACGCCGAACTTGGCCAGCACGCCCTGCTTGTCCAGCTCAAGGGCCGTGTTGAGGGCCGTCTGCCCGCCCATGGTGGGCAACAGGGCATCGGGGCGCTCGCGCTCGATGATCTTGGCGACGATCTCCGGCGTGATGGGCTCGACGTAGGTTGCATCGGCCAGATCCGGGTCGGTCATGATCGTCGCCGGATTGGAGTTGACCAGGACGATGCGGTAGCCCTCCGCCTTCAGGGCCTTGCAGGCCTGCGTGCCGGAATAGTCGAACTCGCAGGCCTGGCCGATGACGATGGGGCCTGCGCCGATGATGAGAATGGACTGGATATCGGTGCGCTTCGGCATGAAGCCGCTTCATAGGCGAGCGCACGTGCGTTGGCTATAGCCGAGTCGCCGCTCGCCGTGCCCACTCACGAATGCCGACAGCCGGGATGGCCAGGCTAGAACGGACTTCTGATCTTGGGGATGCGCAGCTGAATGTTGGGGGTGATCGTCACGCCGTCCCCACGCGGCCGCTCCCCGCTCGACTCGCGCCGCGGCACCGGTGCCTGTGTCGCGACCTGCTCGCAGACGAGACCGGGGAACTTCTTGACCTTGGGCACGTCCTGCGAGTTCGGGGTTTCGGCCTGCAGCTCGAGCTTGGCCGCCTCGTTGAAGCGCTCGACCGCCTTGCGCGATTGGGCGCCCCAGTTGCCGTCGACCCTGCCGGAGAAGCAGCCGACGCGCTTGAGCTCGCGCTGCATGTCCTGCGCCACCTGTCTTGGGCTTTCGATGCCGCGCTGCGCCTCGGCAGGCGCGGTCCCTGTGACCATGGCCGTCTTGGTGTTGCCGGCATCGGGCTGTCCTGCCGGGCGCGGCGACAGCGCCTGCAGCTTCGACTCGGCGATCGAGACGTACGTGCCCGTCGGGAAGCGCCGCAAATAGTCGCGGTAGAGCGCGGGATCGTTGGAGTTGGCGATCGACGTCCAGAAGGTGTGATCGAGCGCCGTGTCGCTCACACCCACCGTCGCGCCGCTGCGCTGCGCACCCTGCTGAGCGGCAGACGTCGCGGACGGGTCCGCCGCGGCAACCTGCTGCGCGCCCGGCCGGAAATAGAACTTGCCGGTGAGGGAGGAGTTTTCCCAGGGAACCTGCCGCTCGTTCGTGTCGGCGATCACCTGCTTGCGCACGTCGATCATGATATCGCCGATCGTGGCGCCGGCGGTGTCGATGTGCTTGAGCAGCGCCTTGGTGAAGGGGCTGTTGCGGCCGGTGCCGTCGAGAGCGACGTTGCCCGGCTGGGTGGAAAAGGAAATCATCATGCCGGCCGCTTCCTCGATGCGGGCAAGACCGTTGCCGACCGCGCCCGACCGGCTGCTGGCACTGAGACTGCGCGTGAGCGGGTTGTCGCGGCACGCATCGAGGAACACGAGGCTCACCCGCGCCGAGCGCTGCATCTGCTTCATGACGAGGTCGAGCGCGACGGTTTCGAAGTCGAGGTCGCTTTCGGTCTTCAGCGCCGCGTTGACGGGCAGGAGATAATTCTGGCCCTTGGCCTGCAGCCCGTGGCCTGCGTAGAAGAACAAGCCAGCGTCCGCGCCCTCGAGCGAGCGAGCGAAATCGCGCACCTTCTGGGACATGCCGCGGTCATCGAGATCGAGGCCCGAGATTACCTCGAAGCCGAGCCGCTTCAGGGCGGCCGACATGTCCTCCGCGTCACTGCGGGGGTTTTTCAGCGGCGCCGTGTTCTGGTAGGCCGAATTGCCGATCACGAGCGCCACGCGCTTCTCAGCCTGCGCGCCGCACGTCAGCGCAAAGAGAGCCGAGACAAAAAGGAATGTGCTCGCCCAAGAACGCATCGTTGTCCCCCAAGGTTGGGCATCTATGTCCGTCAGAGTACTGTTTCCGCCTGTCTTTGACAATTTGATGGTGCGGCAAGATTCATTCACACAGGGCACGCAGGGAGCGCCGGGCGGGGGATCAGCCCTTCTTCCTTGCCCTCTCTGCCTTGGTGTTGCGCATGAGATCGACGAAGCGGGTGAAGAGGTAATGGCTGTCCTCCGGGCCCGGCGAGGCCTCCGGATGGTACTGAACGGAAAAAACGGGCCTGCCCTTCAGCCGCAGTCCGCAGTTGGAGCCGTCGAACAGGGAGACGTGGGTTTCCTCCGCATCCGCAGGAAGCGTCTCCCGATCGACGGCAAAACCATGATTCATCGAGGTGATCTCGACCTTTCCGGTGGTGAAGTCCTTCACCGGATGGTTGGCGCCGTGATGCCCCTGATGCATCTTCTGCGTCTTGGCGCCGAGCGCCAGGCCCAGCATCTGGTGACCGAGGCAGATGCCGAACACGGGCAACCCTGAGTCCACCAGCTTCTTGATTTCCGGCACGGCGTAGGTGCCCGTCGCCGCCGGATCGCCCGGGCCATTGGAGAGGAACACCCCGTCGGGCTTGCGCTCCAGGATCTCCTCGGCGCTGGCCTTGGCGGGCACCACCGTGACCTTGCAGCCGGCGGAGGCGAGGCAGCGCAGGATGTTGCGCTTGAGGCCATAGTCGACGGCAACCACATGCAACTCCGGTTTCTCCTGCCGCCCGTAGCCCTTGCCCCAGACCCAGCGCATTTCGTCCCAGGTATAGCTTTGGCCGGCCGTCACCTCAGGGACGAGGTCCATGCCGAGGAGGCCAGGCCATGCCTTGGCGTCGGCCTTCAGCCTGTCGAGATCGAATTTGGCCGATGGCTCGTGCGCGATCACGCCGTTCGGCATGCCCTTGTCGCGGATGCGTGCGGTGAGCGCGCGCGTGTCGACGCCGGAAATCGCGATGATCCCCCGCGCCTCGAGCCACTGGTCGAGCTTCTCCATGGCGCGGTAGTTGGAGGGACTGGTCACATCGGCGCGCAGCACGCAGCCGCGCACGCCCGAGCGCATGGCGAGGTTGGAGGTTTCCGTATCCTCCCGGTTGGTGCCGACGTTGCCGATGTGGGGGAAAGTGAAGGTGATGATCTGGCCGGCGTAGGAGGGGTCGGTGAGGATCTCCTGATAGCCGGTCATGGCCGTGTTGAAGCACACCTCGCCCGGGGCGGAGCCGGTGGCGCCCAGCCCGTAACCCGCGATGACGGTGCCGTCGGCCAGCACCAGCCGGCCGGTGAGCGGCACCTCGGCCCAGGGTTTGGATGTATCGATCGCCACGCTGCAATGCCCGCCAGAGTGCTCACTTGACCGTCGTCGCCGCACCGGCGGAGATGACATCGTGCTACTAGGCGAAGCGCCCCATGGCGTCAACGCGGGCTTGCCGCTTTGCTGCCCGCTGCATAGATGAACGCCATCGAAGGAGGACAGGTTCATGCGCGACCGGCTGATGGCAGAGACGAACGCCGCTCTCAAGTCGCAGGACAAGCGGCGCCTCTCCGCGCTGCGCCTCATCAGGGCCGCGTTGCAGGAGCGCGACATCGCCGCCAAGGCGCCCATCTCCGACCAGGAAATCCCGGCCGTGCTGCAGAAGATGATCAAGCAGCGGCGCGAATCACTCGACATCTATGAGAAGGCGGGACGCAAGGAGCAGGCCGCGCAGGAAGCGGCCGAGATCGCCGTCATCGAGGAGTTCCTGCCCAAGCAGATGACCGAGGCCGAGACGCGGGAGGCCATCGCCGCCGTCATCAAGGAGACGGGCGCGGCGGCGCCCAAGGAGATGGGCAAGGTGATGGCCGCTCTCAAAGAGCGCTATGCCGGCCGCATGGACTTCGGCAAGGCCAGTGGGGTCGTCAAAGAGTTGCTGAAGTAGGCCTGGCGTCGTCCGGACCCGCCTCCGTCAGCCCTTGCCCCTCCTCTCGTGCTGGACGTAGGACCGCAGCACCGCGTTGATCTTGGTCTGATAGCCTCGTCCCGTGCGCTTGAAAAACTCGATGATGTCCCTGTCCAGACGGATGCTGATGGCCTGCTTCGCTTCCGGAACCACAACATCGGCTCCGGACCAATCGATATCGAGCCGTGCGGCGTCCTTGTCGTTCCTCGCGGCGTCGGCAATTTCCCGATCGGTCATCCGGCGCAAGCGACGGTAGTCAGTCTTGCCCTGCTTGAGATCGGCTGCCGACCGCCTCGTGATATTCTTCTCTCTCATTCGTTCTCGCCCTCCGGGCCGACATGATGCGACAGGCACCTCGCCGCACCGTGTTGCAGCCGATCGCCACGAAGCACCTGCTGTATTCTCGTTTGTATATACGGTAATGCGGCGCTGTCCAGTTCTCGCCGGAAGGGCGCGCCGGCAGAGCCTAAATCCTGTGGAAACCGGTCATCGGCTGGCACCGGTGCAGCCCAAATAGGGGAACGGGCAGCGAATCACATATGGAGAAGCCAAAGCTGAGACCCTGATTCGGATCCCCATGCGCTTTCCGCCGTCCCTGCTCGATGAGATCCGCGCGCGGCTGCCCGTCAGCCAGGTGGTGGCGCGCAAGGTGGCGCTCAAGCGGGCGGGGCGCGAGCTGAAAGGCCTCTCCCCCTTCAAGCAGGAGCGCACGCCCTCCTTCTTCGTCAACGACCACAAGGGGTCCTGGTTCGACTTCTCGTCGGGCCAGAACGGCGACATCTTCAAGTTCGTCATGCTGACCGAGGGCCTGAGCTTCCCCGAGGCGGTCGAGCGCCTGGCGGAGGAGGCGGGCTTGGCCGTGCCGGTTGCGAGCCCTCGCGACGCACAGCTGGAGGACGAGCGCGGGCGCCAGCTCGCGCTGCTGCAGGCCGCGAGCCGCTTCTTCGAGGAGCAGTTGACGCGCCCCTCCGGCTCGGACGCGCGCCGCTACCTGGCGAAACGTGGCCTCGCAGCGGAGACCGTCAGCCGCTTCAAGCTGGGCTACGCCCCCGACAGCAAGTCAGCCCTCAAGGAGCACCTGGCGAAGGCCGGCTTCGCGGCGGCGGAGATCGCGGCATCCGGTGTGGTGGTTACGGGCGACGACATCCCGGTCTCTTACGACCGCTTCCGTCATCGCGTGATCTTCCCGATCGCCGACCTCAAGGGGCGGGTGATCGCCTTCGGCGGCCGCGCGCTCGATCCCAATGCGCAGGCGAAATACTTGAACTCGCCGGAGACGCCGCTCTTCCACAAGGGCGGGGTGCTGTTCAACGCCCACAACGCCCGCCTGCCTGCTTTCGACAAGTCGCGGGTTATCGTCGTCGAGGGCTACATGGACGTGATCGCTCTTTCCGAGGCCGGCTTCACCGAGACGGTGGCGCCGCTCGGCACCGCGCTCACCGAGGACCAGGTGCGCGGCCTCTGGCGCATCGCGCCGGAGCCGATCCTGTGCTTCGACGGCGACGCCGCCGGCCGCCGCGCCGCCTTCCGGGCCGTGGAGACGGTGCTACCCCACCTGGCGCCGGGCTTGAGCGTCCAGTTCGCCTTCCTGCCCGAGGGCATCGACCCGGACGACCTCATCCGCCAGCAGGGGCCGGAGGCGTTCCAGCAGGTCCTCGACAGGACGTCGCCCCTCTTCGATGTGCTCATGCAAAGAGAGGAGCAGCGCGGCCAGCCGGCAACGACACCCGAGCAGCGCGCGTCCCTGGAGGCGCGGCTCAAGGCCCTGGTCGGCCGGATCGCCGATCGCAGCGTGCGGGCGCAATACGAGACCGAGCTCAACGCCATCCTGCGGGAGAAGAGCTGGCAGACGAGCAGGCAACTCGCCGGCGCCGGCGGCCGGCGCGACCCTCGTTTCGCTGGCAAGCGCCGTCACAACACGCAGCTCGATT
>DATEVP010000217.1:0-3451 GCA_035258465.1 Hyphomicrobiaceae bacterium | reverse complement strand
AGTCCCTGATCACAGTGCGATAGATCCAGCGATAGGTGAAACTCTGATCAGCGACTGCACATGCGCGCTGGCGCCCGATCAGCTCAGAGGTTGCCGCCACCTCGAGCCAGTTGATGACCAAGTGCAGGTAGGTCGATTCGTAATTGCGGGCGCCGTCCGGCAGCGTCGTCGGGGCTTCGGGATAGCGCTTGACCAGCTCATCGAAGAATGGGGCCACAGGATCATGCTCGGGCGTGCCGAGATGCCACAGATACCAATGCATCTGCTCATGCAGGTAGGTGGAGAGCAGAAGGTCCTCGTTGTCGGCGAAGCGGTTGCCGAGCGTGAGGATCGGGTGGCTGAAGGTGTCGCCGCCCGGGACGATGCGCACGATGCGGGTGTATTCGAAGCGGGAGAGATCGTGCCGCCGCCGCAGCGCCATCAGCAGGGTGTGCACGCGCTCACCCTCGCGGCGGGCGTGATCGACATCGACATCGATGCGGAAGCCCTCGCTCTTGTGGCGCGGCACTCCGTTCTCCTCGCGAAATGGGATAGTGGCGACCCGTTTAGCGCACATGGCGATGGCAATGCGCAGGAATCGTGGCGCAGCCGCAAAGGCGCTGTGGAAAAATCAACGTGGGACCGCAAAACTCTGAAGAAGCTTGGTTTTCAATTCTTCCTTGGCCGGATACGCAGCCTCCAGGATGGCGTCGATCTTGAAGTAGTCGAGCGCGCCGAAGGCGCCGACCTTGGGCCGGACGAGAATGTCGGGTGCCAGCGACTTGAGCTTTTCGCGCGTGATGGAGTGGAACAGGATCTGGGTCGAGCCGGTGATGGCCTCCAGCGTGCTCGGGATTTTCACGCCCGGCCGGCGCTGCGTTTCGCCCGTGACATCGATCGCTACGGTGATGTCGCCGCGTCCCATGACGACATCGTAAGGCACCGGGTTGACGAAGCCGCCGTCGATCAGAACGCGCCCATCCAGGACCACCGGGCGGGCCAGGCTGGGGAGCGCCGAACTGGCAGCCAGGGCCGGGATCAGCGGCCCCCGATCGAGGACGACCTGCTCGATGGCGTAGAAGTCAGTGGCAATTGCCAGGAATGGAATCTTGAGCGCCTCGAAATTGCAGCGCATGGCTTCCGGCAGCAGCATCTCGAACAGCGTGACATTGTCGACGACGCTCGGAGCCCGTGCGCTCCAAAGCGTGGAGAAGCTGCCGCGCAGCTTGCCGGCAAAGCGTTTCAGGAAGCGGGCGCGGTTGCCCAGCATCGCCTCGAACTCCGCCCTGATCTCGGCCCCCGAAAGGCCCGCCGCATAAGCTGCGCCGCAGATCGCGCCCATCGAGGTGCCGGCGATCACGACCGGCTTGATGCCCACCTCGTCGAAGGCCTCGAGCATCAGGATGTGGGCAAGCCCGCGCGCCGATCCGCCACCCAGCGCCAGCGCGATGCGTGGGCCCGATCCGCCGCCGCCTTGCCGCGAACCGGATTCGCTCATGCCTCCCGCCCCCGCGACAGCGGCTTTAGCCTGGGCAGGCGCCGCTTGCGCCGCGGCGGTGACGGCGGGGTCTCCGGCTGCGGAATGGCGGGGTGCGCTTCCAGCGTGTGGCTCGACAGAACGCGCTTGAGCTGCCGTCGCAAGTGCTCCTTGGCGCGTTCGGCAGCTGCCAGGATCGGCTTGAGGCGATGGAAGTCGAGCACGTAGAACTCGTCGACCTCCACGTCGACGTAGACGTCGGGCTGCTGGACCTTCAGCTTCTCGCGCACGATCGCGCGCTGCATGATTTGCGAGGACGAGATCAGCGCGCCGAAGGCCGAAGGATGCGGGTGCTTGCCGGGCCCCGTGGACGCGCCGCTCACGTCGATGGCGACGACGATGTCGGCCTCCCCCATCAGAATGTCGAAGGGGAGCGGATTGACGAGGCCGCCGTCCATCAGCACGCGGCCATCGATCGTCACCGGCGTGAACAGCGCCGGCAGCGCCATGCTGGCCGCGATCGCGCTGCGCAGCGGGCCATGGCTCAAGATCACGGGCTCCTGAGCGTAAAAGTCCGTGGCAATGATCCTGAGCGGGATATCGAGCTGGGCGAAGTCGCGCGCGACCTTGGAGGGCAGCAGCAGCTCAAGCACAGACTCGGGTTTGAGGACCGCCGAGCGGATCGGAATGATGTTGAGGAACTTCAGGATCGGCTCCGACCGCGCCGAGAACAGCTGGCGCAGAATGTCGAAGCGCTGGCCCAGCGCTTCCTCGGTGTGGGCGCGGATCAGCTTTGCGGACAGTCCGGACGCGTAGGCCGCGCCAAAAATGGCGCCCATCGAGGTGCCGGCGATGATCTTGGGGCGCAGGCCCAGCTCGTCGAAGACTTCGAGCATCAGGATGTGGGCAAGGCCGCGGGCACCGCCGCCCCCCAGCGCCAAGGCAATGCTCGGCCGGGCCACGGGAAGCTTGGCCTTTCGCGCCTGCAGGGCTTTGCCGGTCGAGGTCATGGCATCGGTTCCGTCACGCCCCGTCCGTGACGCTCGCGAGGAACGGAAGGAGCGCGGCGAGCATGGCTTGCGGATTCTCCTCGGCGATGAAATGGCCGGAGGCGATCTCGGCGCCTTTGATGTCCGTGCACCAAGTCTTCCAGATATCGAGCGGCTTGGCGCCACCCCTGCCGAGGTAGTCGGTGGCCCAGAGCATGAAGCTCGGGCAGCCTATCTTCTTCCCCGCAGCAAGATCGGCCTCATCCAGGCGGCGGTCGATCGTCGCCCCGGCGCGATAGTCCTCGCAGACGGCGTGCACCCGCTCCGGGTCCTTGAGCAGCGCCCGGTAATGCGCCAGCGCTTCGGCGGAGAAGGGCGACAGGTCCCCCGGCTTGGCCCAGCTCTTCAGCGTGTGCTCGACGTAGTACGTGGGATTGGCGGAAATCAGTGTTTCGGGAAGTGGTTTGGGCTGCGCCAGAAACCCCCAATGATAGGAGGTGATGGCGGATTCAGCGGTCGTACGGCGCCAGACCTCCGCCGTCGGCAGGATGTCGATGGGGACGAGCGCCCGCACGGCCTCGGGGTGGTCGAGCGCCAGCCGATAGGCGACGCGTCCGCCCCTGTCGTTGCCCGCCACGATGAACCGCTGGTGCCCCAGGCTGCGCATCACGGCGAGGCAGTCCTCGGCCATGGCGCGCTTGGAATAGGTCTGGTGCTCGGCATCGCCCGGCGGCGCGGAGCTGGCGCCATAGCCGCGCAAATCGGGGATTACGAGCATGCAGTGCCGGGCGAGCTCGGGGGCAACCTTGTGCCAGCACACGTGTGTCTGGGGGTAGCCGTGCAGGAGCAGAAGCGGCGGGCCGCCTCCGCCGGTGCGCAGGAAAATCTCCGCGCCCTCGGTCTTGATGCGCCGCTCGGCGAAGCCGGGGAACAGGTCTGGCAGGGCGTTCATGGCCGGTCCTTCTCCCGGGCGATGGCGCGCCAGCCGATGTCGGTGCGGTAGAAA
>DATEVP010000216.1:0-18634 GCA_035258465.1 Hyphomicrobiaceae bacterium | reverse complement strand
CCCTCTCCCCGCTTGCCCTCGGGCCTTCTGTGCGTCGCACGCGTCTGAGGATAGCCCGAGGGCAGGCGGAGAGAGGGAGATTCCTAGCTCCCGCGGTAGGTCGCATAGCTCCAGGGCGATGCCAGCAGCGGCACGTGGTAGTGGCCCTCGGGCTCGGCGATGGAGAAGCGGACCGGCACCACGTCGAGGAACGGCGGGTCGGCGGCGGCCGTGCCGCGCGCGGCGAAGTAGGCGCCGATGTGGAACTCGAGCTGGTAGCGGCCGATGCGCAGCGGCCCGCCGGCGAGAAGCGGCTCGTCGGTGCGGCCGTCGGCATTTGTGACGGCCTCCCTGATCAGGCCCTCGGCGCTGGCGCCGATCTCCTTCAGCACCATCTTCACGCCGGCGGCGGGCTTGCCCGACACCGTATCCAGCACGTGGGTGGAAAGGCGACCGTCCGTCTTGGGTTTGCCCGGCCCATCCACCGTATCGACGAGGCGCAGGCGGGCGATGTGGCCGATCTCCCGCAATGCAGTCGCCCGCTCGGCAGCGGGATCGTTACCCAAGCGGCGTTCGAAATTATCGAGGATGGAATCGCGCGTGTGGCGGCGCACGCAGATGATGAAGGGGAAGCCGAAGCGCGCGCGATAGGCGGCGTTGAGGCGCTCGAAGCGGGCAAACTCCTCCTCGCTCAGGCGGTCGAGCCCAAGGCTGCCCTGCTCGCGCCGCGACTGCGCCGTCATGGCGCCCGCGCGCGCGACCTTGCTGCCGAGCTCGGGATGGCCGCGGATCAGCGCCAGCTGCTCGGCCTCGCCGGCGGCCGCAACCGCCTCGACCATCGCGTCGTAAAGATCGGCGACCGTGGCGAACGGGCGTGCCGATGAAGCGCGCTCCGCCACCCAGGAGCCGTGCTCGAAAATGCCGGCGAGCGCGGCCACGAAGGCGGCGCGATCCGCGGCGTTGAGGTCGTCCAGGGTGATCGGCACGGGCCCGGCCTGTGTTTGGCTGTCTTCAGCGATGTGTAGCGCAGATCGCGGCCAGCGGGGAGGGGCCGCCTGCGCTTGGCAGCGGGCACGGCGGTCACTACCATCGCGCGCATGTCGACCAAGCGGGGCAGATCTCACGGCAAACGGGCGAGCGAGCGGGGTGCCGGGCTGCGCTACGGGCCGGCACTGATGGCGCGCCTCGATGCGCTCGCAACCATCACCGAAGTGCCCGGCCAGCTGACGCGGCGGTATCTGAGCCCGGCGCATGTCCAATCCATCGAGCAGGTGAAGACCTGGATGACAGGCGCCGGCATGAGCGTGTGCACCGACCCGCTGCTCAGCCTGTTCGGCCGCTACGTGGGCAAGGCGGCGCGAGCCCCTGCCATCATGATCGGCTCGCGCCTCGATACCGTCGTGGATGCCGGGCGCTACGATGGCGGACTCGGCGTGCTGGCGGCGATCGCGATAGTGGACGAGCTTAATCGTTGCGGCGAACGGCTCGGCCACGCCATCGAGGTTGCGGCCTTCGGCGAGGAGGAGGGGTCGCGCTTCTCCGCGCATATCCTGACCTCGTCGGCTCTCATCGGCGCAGTGAAGCCGGCGCTGCTCGATCTCAAGGACGCGGACGGCATCAGCGTGCGCGAGGCGCTGGCGCAGGCCCGCGGCGATGCCAGGGCCTACAAAGCCTGCGCGCGTCGCAAGGGCGAGATCGCCGCCTACCTCGAGCTGCACATCGAGCAGGGGCCGGTGCTGGAGAGCAAGGGCCTGCCGCTGGCCGCCGTCACGGCGATCAACGGCTCGGTGCGCGCGCTGGTGACGGTGACGGGCTTCGCCGGCCACGCCGGCACGGTGCCCATGGATGCGCGCCGCGATGCGCTGACGGCGGCGAGCGAGATGATCGTGGCGATCGAGCGGCTCGGGCGCGGCCAGCGTGATCTGGTCGTCACGGTCGGACGCATCAAGGCGCTGCCCGGTGCGCCGAACGTGATTCCCGGCCGCGTCGAGTTCACCATCGACATGCGCAGCCCCTCGGACTCTGTGCGCAAGTGCGCGCACGCAGCGCTGCTGCGGGAGTTTCGGGCGATCGCCAAGGGGCGCGATGTCGGCGTCGCTATCGACACCTACCAGGAGAACCCGGCGACCGCGCTCGACGAGGGCGTGATCGAGGCGGCAACGGAGGCGATTGCCGCCTGCGGCGAGGAGCCGCTGCGCCTCTCCTCCGGCGCCGGCCACGACGCCGGCATCATGGCCAAGCACTGCCCGTCGGGCATGATCTTCGTGCGCTGCAAGGACGGCATCAGCCACAACCCCGCCGAGTCGATCACGGCCGAGGATGCCGACCTCGGCGTGGCGGTCATGCTGGAGGCCTTGCGGCGGCTCGATGCCCGCTTTGGTGGAGGAGCCCTGGGCTCGCGTCGATGACGGGTGTAATCAAGGCACGGACCGTGGGGCGAACGCCGCGCAGATTCCCCTCCCCCTCGTGGGGAGGGGTTAGGGGTGTGGGGAGCCCCGACGGCAGATGTTCTGCAATCCCCCCCTCCCTGTCCCTCCCCCACGAGGGGGGAGGGGACGACGCTGTTTGCGGTGCTATCCGACGGCATCCCGACGACGAACATGGCGGGGCGCCGACATGACCGTCGCTCAGGCCGAGATCGCCGCGCTCGTCGATGCCGGCTTCGAGGAGGAGGTGGCGTTTTTGCGCGAGCTGGTGCGGGTGCCGACCGATACCCCGCCAGGCGATAACGCCCGCCACGCCGAGCGCACGGCCGAACTGCTGGAGGCGATGGGCTTCGCGGTCGAGCGCTTCCCCGTTGATGGCGAGGCGGTGCGCGCGGCGGGCCTCACCTCCCTTACCAACCTGATCGTGCGCCGCCGCTTCGGCGCGGGGCCCGTGATCGCGCTCAACGCGCATGGCGACGTGGTGCCGCCGGGCGAAGGCTGGACCAGGCCGCCCTACGCCGGCGTCATCGAGGACGGGCGCATGTACGGGCGCGGGGTCGCCGTGTCGAAGTCCGATTTCGCAACCTACACGTTTGCCTTGCGTGCGCTGGAAAGACTGGGCCGGCCGCTCGGCGGCACGGTCGAGCTGCACTTCACCTACGACGAGGAATACGGCGGCCTGCTGGGCCCCGGCTACCTCCTGCGCACCGGCGCCACCAGGCCCGATCTCGCCATCGGCGCCGGCTTCTCCTACGCGGTGGTGACGGCGCACAACGGCTGCCTGCAGCTCGAGGTGACGGTGCGGGGCAAGGCCGCGCATGCCGCCATGCCGCAGACCGGCGCCGATGCGCTCGCCGCCGCCGTCGCCGTGCTGGAGGCGCTCTATCGCGAGCGCGAGGGCTACGCGGCGATCCGGTCGCGGGTGCCCGGCATCGACAGCCCGACGCTGACCGTCGGCCGCATCGAGGGCGGCATCAACACCAACGTGGTGCCCGACAAGGTCAGCCTGCGCCTCGACCGGCGCATCATCGCGGAGGAAGACCCAGCCGAGGTCGAAACGCGCCTGATGGAGGTGATCAGCGGTGCCGTCAAAGGCCGGCCCGGCATCTCGGTCGATATTCGCCGGCTGCTGCTGGCGCGCCCGCTGGTGCCGCTGCCGGGGCACGAGCGCCTTGTCGCGGCGATTGGCGCGCGGGCGTCGGCGGTGTTCGGCGAGCCCGTCGGCGCCACCGGCACGCCGCTCTACACGGATGCCCGCCTCTACGGCGAGGCCGGCATCCCGATCGTGCTCTACGGCGCGGGGCCGCGCAGCATCCTCGAAGCCAACGCCAAGCGCGCGGACGAGAACCTGCTGCTCGAGGACCTGAGGCGCGCCACCATCGTCGTTGCCTCCGCACTTTGCGACCTGCTCACTGATTGAGCGCACCGGGCGCGACTCGGCCAAAGGGGTGCGCATTTCTTTGGAGCGACAGCGCCGCGCGTGCGCTAGACAGGAGTTGGCGACGCGGCTGGCAGGTCTGGGGCACGGCGATGGATATCCTGTGGGTGTGGGGGGAGGCCTTCCTGCGCTGGCTGCACGTCATCGCCGGCATCGCCTGGATCGGCACCTCGTTCTATTTCATCCAGCTCGATTACTCGCTCAAACGCCGCGAGAGCCTGCCCGAGGGCGCCTACGGCGAAGCCTGGCAGGTGCACGGCGGCGGCTTTTACAACATGGTGAAGTACATGGTGGCGCCGGCGCGGCTGCCGGCCGAGCTCACCTGGTTCAAGTGGGAAGCCTACACCACCTGGGTCTCGGGCTTCGCGCTCGTCGTCGCCATCTACTACGCCCAGGCCAGCCTCTACCTCGTCGATCCCGCCGTGCTCGACATCTCGCCGGTCACCGGCATCGCCATCAGCATCGTGGGGCTCGTGCTGGGCTGGGGGGTGTACGACGGGCTCTGCCGCTCGCCGCTCGGGCGCAGCGAGACGCTGCTCGCGGCTGTCGGCTTTGTCTTTCTGGTAGCGCTGGCCTTCCTCTGCAGCCGCGTCTTCAGCGCGCGCGGCGCCTACATGCAGATGGGGGCGCTGATCGGCACCATCATGGCCGCCAACGTGCTGATGGTGATCATCCCCGGCCAGCGCAAGGTGGTGGCCGACCTGATCGCCGGCCGCGCGCCCGACCCAATTCACGGCAAGCGCGGCAAGCAGCGCTCGACGCACAACAACTATCTCACGCTCCCGGTCATCTTCGTGATGATCTCCAACCACTACCCGCTCGCCTACGCCACGCGCTGGAGCTGGGCGATCCTCGCGCTCATCATCGTCATGGGCGCGGTGATCCGGCACTTCTATAATGCGCGGCACCAGGGCCTGCCGAGCCCGTGGTGGACCTGGGGCGTGGCCGGCGCCTGTGCGCTCATCGCCATCTGGCTGTCGGCCCTGGGACCTGCCGAGCCGCGCCAGCGCGCCGAGGCGCCGGCCGCCACCGCGGTCACCTTCAAGCAAGTCGAGGATATCGTCGTGAGCCGCTGCAGCATGTGCCACGCCGCGGAGCCCGTCTGGCTCGGCATCCAGCGTGCGCCCAAGGGCGTGCTGCTCGACACACCGGCGCGGATTGCCGCGCACGCGCGCGAAATCGCCGTCAGCGCCGCCTGGAGCAGCGCCATGCCCCCGTCCAACGTCACCGACCTCAGCCCCGACGAGCGCCGCCTCATCTCCGCCTGGGTCGGCGCAGGCGCGCGGCGCTGAAACAGGGGAGGATCGTGTGACAGGAACGCTTGCCTCCCTCCTCGTCGGCCATCGCTCCGGCGAGGTCGCGCTCCGCGATACGGTTGCGCGGACCTTTGCCCGCATCCGCCAGGTCGACGACCCGGCGATCTTCATCAGCTTGCGTGAGGAGGGGGCCGTCCTGGCCGACGCGCGTGAATTGCTGGCCGGAAAAAACTCAGGCTTGCCGCTCTATGGCGTGCCCGTCGCCATCAAGGACAACATCGACGTGGCTGGCCTGCCGACCACTGCCGCATGCCCTGCCTACGCCTACACCCCGGGCCGCGATGCGACGGTCGTCGAGCGACTCAGGGCGGCCGGCGCCCTCATCGTCGGCAAGACCAATCTCGATCAGTTCGCCACCGGCCTCGTCGGCACGCGCTCGCCCCATGGCATGCCGCGCAACCCGCTCAGGAGCGATCTCGTCTGCGGCGGCTCGAGCTCGGGCTCGGCCGTGGCCGTCGCCACGGGCATCGTCCCCCTCGCCTTGGGCACCGACACGGCCGGGTCAGGCCGGGTGCCGGCGGCGCTCAACAACATCATAGGTTTAAAGCCGAGCCTCGGTCTCGTCTCCACGAGCGGGGTGGTGCCGGCGTGTCGCTCGCTCGACTGCGTCTCGGTCTTCGCCCTGACCGCCGAGGATGCATTTGCCGCGCTTGCGGCCATCGCCGGCCCCGACGCGAGCGATCCCTACTCGCGCACTGTTCAGCTCGGCGTCTTGTCGGCACTTCCACCGCGGTTGCGGATCGCCGTGCCCCGCGCGGCGGATCGCATCTTTCTCGGCGACGCCGAGGCCGAGGCGGCTTTCGAGAGCGCGCAGCGGATCGTCGAGCGGCTCGGCGCCAGTCTCGTGGAAATCGATCTTGCGCCGTTCTTCGAGACAGCCCGGTTGCTCTATGAGGGGCCCTGGGTGGCCGAGCGCACGGCTGCGGTGGGCGACTTCATCGCGCGCCACCCCGACGCGGTGCACCCCGTCACGAGGCAGATCATATCGGCGGGTGCCAATGCCAGCGCGGTCGATCTCTTTCGATGCCTGCACCGGCTGGCCGAGCTGCGCGCCGCGGCGCTGAAAGCGTCCGCCGGCACCGATGCGCTGATTGTGCCGTCGATCCCGCGACCGTGCACGATTGCCGAAGTCGCAGCCGATCCGATCGGGGCCAATGCGATGCTGGGGACCTACACGAACTTCGTCAACCTGCTCGACCTTGCGGCGCTTGCGTGTCCCGTGTCGCTGGGCGCGCGGGGCACGCCCTTCGGCGTGACGTTTTTGGCCCCGTCCGGGTCCGATGGGTTGCTTGCAAGCCTCGGCGCGGCCGTGCAGGCCCACAACGGGTTGCCGCTCGGCGCGCTCCGGATTGGGCGAAGATGTGAGCCGCTGTTCCCACTTGCCGCCCAAGCACGCGAAGGAAACCAGTCATGAGCAAAGCGTGGCGGCGCAAAGGCGGGACAGCGTTTCATTTCGTCACCGACGGCATGGTGAGCGCCCTGGAAAAGGCCAAGGCTGCGGCCGGCGTCAAGGATGTGCGCGTCTCGGGGGGCGCCGATACCATCCAACAATTTCGGCGGGCAGGGCTGATCGACGAAATCACACTTCACATAGCTCCCGTCCTGCTCGGTGACGGCTTGCGTCTCTTCGACACGTTGCGGCCGTCCGACGTGAAGCTCGAGCAGCAGGGCGTGAGGTTTTCGGCGCTGGTCACGCATATCGACTATCGCGTGGTGCGGTAGTGCCTGTGTGAAGGTCTACGGCGCAATACCCCACCCCGGCGGCCGGGCCGAAGAAGGCAGCGAGAGGGTGGTCCCGGACTGCCTGCGCGGAACGATTCAGCCTGTGAATACGGGTCAGGGTTGGAGTCCGGTCGAGACGGCGCTTACCAATTGGTGGACGATCCACCAAGGTTTTGAATACTGAACGCCTCGCCCGGTCGCGGCGCGATCACGTTGCTGACGGGCCGGGTGCTGCTGCTGCAGCCGCCGTGTTGCGCTGGGCGTCGTAGTGCTTGGCGGCCGCTATAATTCCATCGATCAGCTCGGCGCGTGACGCCTTCGGTTTCGATGCGCTGGCCGAAAGCACCAGACCCGAGACGTTGGCGATCGCGCGGAGGCGCTCCACCGCCCTGACCTGCTCCAGCTTGCCGCGCAGGGCGGACTCGCCATGCGATCTCAAAACGTTGATGGCGTGGAAATCGGCAGGATCGGCCGTCTTCCGCGGAGCCGCCGTCGGCTTGCCGAGCTCGACGGCTGCGCCGTCACCGAGCGCTTCGACGAGCCTTCTCGCCAGCGGCTCGTTCTTCTTCGCTTCGCTCACGATGACGTCGAACAGCCGATGCAGAACCTCGTGTGCGGGAGCCTTGCTCATTCGGCGGCCACCACGACTGGCTGGCTCGTCAGGTTGAGAACCGCATCGGCGAGCGCGTTCACGTGCTGCACCGCGGTGCCGAACTTCGACGACAGCGTTCCCGGCTGAGCCCGGTGATCGAGTGCGGTTGCCAGCGGCTGGGTCGCCGGAATCTGCAGCCCCAGCGGCGCATATCGCGCGCTGATCGCGGAAATGATGCCCTGGGCGCGGCTGTCCTGGCCCGACACGCGGTTGGGAACGGTCGAGGACTGAACGCGCCCCATCTCCTTCAGGCGCTGAGAGAGCCAGCCGACATTGTCCTCCGCCGTCCGGTCCGGAATATACGGAATGAGCACGAGATCGGCCGCTCTCAGGGCTCCCCAGACCAGCTGCGAAAGGCCAGGCGCACAATCGATGACGACCTGATCATAGGGGCCGGCACCGGAGCGGATGATCTGTCCCATCCGTTCCTGCATGTGATCGAACACGTTGCAGATGTTGTGAAGCCGCGCCTGCTGCGCGATCATCATCAGCGTCTCTTTGTCGTCGAGATCATGCGAGCTCGGTATGATGTCGAGCGCAGGTTGGCTGCCGTCCTGAAGGAGGACGTCGCCGATGCCTCGGGCGATGAAGTCCGTCGAGCTGATGGCATCGGCGTTTGCAATCTGCGACAGGAGCCCGGAAGCCGTGCGGTTCGCCTCCCTGGCTGCGCGCCAGCGCTGATGCCCCATCATCACGATCGATGTGCTGGCCTGCGCGTCGAGATCGATGAGGAGCACCTTCTGCCGGCGGGCCACCGACAAACCGTAAGCGAGCATCATCGTCAGGGTAGTCTTGCCGACGCCGCCACGGCGATTGGAGACGGCGATGAATTTCGTCACGGTACATTTCCTGCGGTAATGGCCCGGTACCTGGCCCTCAGTCTGACCGGGGTCTGTTGCGTTGATGAGATAGCGCTACGGACGAGCGCGGCAGCTGCGTTGCGGTGCGCGGGAGATACCACGTAGTGAGCCCGTTATGGTGCGTTCGCGCCTCTACCGGCCCCGCTAAAACCGGCTGTGGGCACAAACCCCACCTATCAATGTATTGAGAATAATGGCGAAACGTCGGCCAGGAAAGCCAGGCTCCGCTCTGGGCGGGCGCCGCTGGCCCAGCGGACACACACGGCGCCGCGGGAGGGACCGCACATCGCCCCGTTTTGCTGATGGCATTGATCTTGCAGCCCCTTCTCGTGGCAATCGCCTCGTCAACAGCCCGGTTGAGGGACCCATGAAAACTGACCCAAAGCACGTGCCTGCCTGCTCCGCAGCGGCCGAAAAGGGACGCATGTTGAACCGGCGGCAGATGCTTGCGGCTACCGCAGCGATCGCTGCGGCCGGCGGCGCAACACAAACGGACGCTCAGGCCGCGGCAGCCGATCCCGACATCGGCACGGTCTGGTGGAACGAGCTGCTGACGAAAGATCCGACCCGCGCCCGCGCGTTCTATTCCCGCGTCATCGGATGGACCCCCAAGGTCGTGGCGCTGGACGATCCGAGCCGGCCCGCCAGGCGCGGGGAGAGCGAATACACCATGTTTTCCGCCGGCAACAAGGAAGCCGCCGGCGCCATGCAGGCCGATGGCGACTCGGATTTTGCCGACATGCCGGCTTCATGGCTCACCTACATCCAGGTCGCCGACGTCGATGCGGCTTCGCGCCGCGCCGTCGAGGCCGGGGGGAAGGTGTTGCATGCGCCAGCCGATGCTCCCGGCGTCGGGCGCGTTGCGATCATCGAGGACCTGGAGGGGGCGCGGATCGGCCTCGTCACCCCATCGGGACGTTAAGCAAACCCCTGCGGAGGCCGTTCATCCGCAACGGCCGCGAACGTTAACTTTTCCTTGTCGCGAGGGCCGACAATGAAACCAATTCACGCCTGCAGCTGCGTGCGCAAGAGCCGTCGCAAGAAGGCCGGAACAGCCGTCTGTTTCGTCCTCGACAGCGCGCATGCCAACCACACGATCCGTACGTTCCTGCGCGACCAGGCTCCCGGCGCGGTCGTTCGTCCCATTTCGGTCGAGGAGGCGTGGCGGCTCATTGAAATTGCGCCTCCCGCGGGAAGCGGCCAGGCGATTACCTCTTCGAAGAGGGACGACGCGGCGCGTTGAACAGGACCGGCGAAGGTCCCGGCGCGCTTGGAATACACGTCGAATACCTTCATCTCTCCAGGGCGGCACAAAAAATTGGCCCCGGTCCGATGGGACCGGGGCCAGAACGGCGCGCTTGCGGCGTTGGGGAACCAAAGCACACCGAACCTCGCTCTATCCGGCGCACCGCTGGGCCGATGCCGCGACCGCCCCGGGGAGGGTTTGGTGCCGGGGTATGTCGATTGCACCCGACGAGGCATGACCGGCAAGCGCGCCATCGAGCCGCCAATGCATCAGCCGGGGTCGCGGACAACGGCTTGCCAGCGCGGCTTTGTAGCCGGCAGGCGCATCGATCGATCGGGTGAACCACGTGTCGGCCCGCGGACCCGAGGCGTCCGTCGCTACGACACTGTCGGGCGCAGCGATGGAGAAGCTGGCCGGATCCGTGTCGAGGCCGGTGCCGATCGCCTTGAGATAGGCCTCCTTGCGCGTCCAGATCTCGAAAAACGCCTCCCGCGCCGCCCCGCCGCCCGCGCCCTGCAGAAGCCCTCTCTCGGAGGAATGAAAGCAGATTGCGGCGATCGCCTGCCAGCTGCAGTCCGCGCCGACGCGCTCGATGTCTATTCCCACCGGGGCCGTGGATAGAGCGACGGCCACCTGGTCATCGCTGTGCGAGACACTGAAGTGCAACCCCCATGGGTTGGTTCGCAAACGCGGGCGCGTGCCGCCGCCCTCGTCGAATTCGAAACTCTTCGCGGACTCTCCGGTGCACCGGGAGAGCATCACGCGGAGCAGCGCGCGCGCCTTCACGACCTGGAGCCGATAGTCCTTGCATGTGATGCGCTGGGCCCGCTCGAGCTCCGCCCTGCCCAGTAACCCGAGGGCGGGCGCAAGGGCGATTTCCCGGAGCCCTGTGATACAGAGGGCGACCTCTGCGGCCTCGAGGGGCCGCGGCGGGGCACACGAGAACATCTGATCCCTCGCGCCCCTGCCGGCCTACTCGGCAGCCACGGCCGCGTGCGACAGCAGGCCGAGCTTTCCCATGATTCTCGCCTTGGCACCGGGCACGCGCCACGCCGCGCGCGCCTCCTCGCCAAGCGACCGCAGCGGGTCGAAGTAGTGGTAAATGCGATTGCGGTCGACCGCCGGCGAGCGGAAACCCGAGATCCCGTACTCCTCATCATGGAACTCGGCGCTGTGCACGTCGCGCTTGCCGCCACCGCCGGGGGCGTCGCAGACGAACAGCGGCGTGTTGAACCCGGCCGTGTGGCCCCGCACTTCCTTCTCGAACCGCTGCGCGGCGGCGAGCGGCAGGCGGAAATGCTCGGTGCCCATCACCATGTCGCAGAGATAGACGTAGTAGGGATGGATGTTGACCCGTCCCAGCTTCTTGATGAGCTCGATGAGCGTCGCCGGGCTGTCGTTGACGCCGCGCAGTAGAACCGCCTGGTTGCGCACGAACACGCCCTCATTGTGCAGGCGCCGCATGGCCTTCTCGACCAGGGGCGTCACCTCGCGCGGGTGGTTGAAATGGGTGTGGACGCACACCTCCTTGAACATCGAGCGCCCGCGCTGCACCACTTCGACGATGGCGCCGAACCAGTCATCGTCGGTGAGCACCTTCATCGGCTGCACCGAGATCGCCTTGGTGGCGAAGCGGATGCGGCGCACGTGCTCGATGTCGAGCAGTGCGTTGCCGAGAGCGCGGATGTTTGCTGGCTTCAGGCGGGCGATGTCGCCACCGGAAACAACGATGTCCTCGATTTGCGGATGTGAGCGAATATAATCGAGCGCCGCGCTCCAGTTTTGTGCGCTGGTAACGTTGTCCTTCTGCAAAAGCGCGGTGTCCTGCCCAACTGCATAGCTTCTCGTGCAGTATTGGCAGTAGACCGGACAAACCGATGTCACGAGAAACAAAGCCTTGTCCGGATAGCGATGCACGAGGCCCGGAACGGGCGAGGTTTCCCTCTCTTCGAGAGAATCCACGGCTAGGCAGGGATGATCGTCCTCCAGCTCCGCGCGCAACGGCAGGAACTGCCGGCGGATCGGGTCCGTCTCGACATTTGTCCAATCGATCAACGAGATAACGTAGGGGTTGAGCCGGATCGACATTCCGACTTTCCCGAGCCCCGCCCCGATCTCGCCCAGCACGGCCGGCGAGACCACGCCGGAAAGAAGGCTTTCCAGCTGCTGAAAGCGCGTTACCGAGTTCTTGTCCTGCCAGAAATGATTTAGAAACTCACCTTCCGGCACGGTTGAATAGAGTTTTTGATTTCCCGGATGGGAATACGCGACGTCCCTCACTGCCCTCTCTCCCCCTGCTGCGGCGCCCGCCACGACGCCACCTCTGCCTGATCCCAAACGTAAAAAATATCTTACCCAACTTTCAACAAACTTCTCTTTTGTCGGTTAACGGCGCGGATCTTGCATCGACCCCCAATTAACGATCGTTGTTGGGGACCACAGAAATGACGTTGGAGATCAAGCCCACCACCTGGGCTGATTGCGCGTTCGCGTCGGCGCAAGCGGGCGAGGCGGCTTGCCTGCACGAGCTGTTCGAGGCGCAGGCCGATGCACGAGGTCAGGCGCCGGCGCTCATTCGCGGCGATCTCGTGCTCAGCTATGCCGGGCTCGAAGCGCGTGCCAACCGCCTGGCGCACCACCTTCGCTCGCTTGGCGTCGGCCCAGGATCGTTCGTTGGGCTTTGCCTCGAGCGCTCGGAGCTGCCGATCATCGCCATCCTTGCGGTTCTCAAGTCGGGCGGCGCCTACGTGCCGCTCGATCCGGCCTATCCCGACGACCGCATGCGCTTCATCGTCGGCGAGGCCGGCATCGAGGTCATGCTGACGGAGCAGGCTCTGGAGGGGCGCGTCGCGCGTCTGGTCACGGGCGCAATCGTCTCGCTCGACCAGGCTGCCGAGCAGATCGCCGCCCAGTCCGAGCGCCGCTTGACGCGCGCGGACACCGGCGTGGCGCCTTCGGACGTCTGCTACGTGCTCTACACGTCCGGCACCACCGGCCGCCCCAAGGGCGTCGTGACCGAGCACCGCAACGTCACGCACTTCGTCCCGGCCTTCAACAACGCGTGCACGACCACGCACCAGGATCGCATCTACCAGGGCTTCTCGCTCGGCTTCGACGGCTCCGTGGAAGAGATCTGGATGGCGTTCTCGAACGGCGCCGCCCTGGTGGTCGGGAGCAGGGACACGCCGAAGTTCGGCAACGACCTTGCCCGCTACCTCGCCCAAGCCGGCGTCACGTATCTCTCGACCGTGCCGACGCTGCTGTCGACCATCACGGAGGACGTGCCGTCGCTGCGCCAGCTGGTGGTGAGCGGGGAAGCCTGCCCGCCCGAGCTTGTCGCGCGCTGGGTCAAGCCGGGGCGCTTGATGCTCAACGTCTATGGACCCACGGAAGCCACGGTCAACACCACCGCTGCGGTGCTGGAGCCCGGGCGGCCGGTCACCATCGGGCGTGCCATCGAGGGCTACACCACGCTCATCCTCGACGCGCAGATGCAGCCGGTGCCGCGCGGCAGCAAGGGCGAGCTCTACGTCGGCGGCCCGGGCATCTCGCGCGGCTATCTCAACCAGGCGGACGTGACCGCGCGCTCGTTCGTGTCGCTCAACCAAACGCGGCTCTACCGCACCGGAGACCTCGCCCGCGTCAACGAGGAGGGCGATCTCGAATTCTTCGGCCGCATCGACGGCCAGGTGAAAATTCGCGGCTACCGCGTGGAGCTCGCCGAGATCGAGGCGGTGCTGCTGGAGCATCCGCAGATCAAAAGCGCAGCCGTCCGCCTTCATGATCGCGAGGGCGTGCCGTCTCTCGCCGCATACGTCATCCTGAGCGAAGGGACAGGCACGCTCGACCGCAATCAGGTCCTCCAGGCGCTGCGCGCGCGGCTGCCGGCCTACATGGTGCCCGCCTACCTCGACGTGCTGGCGGCCCTGCCCATGCTCTCGAGCGGCAAGGTGGACCGCAAGCAGCTCCCCGAGCCGGCATCCCCGCTGGTGACGGAGACGGCCGAGGCGGCAGCGCCGCCGCAGACGCCGCTGGAGGAGCGGATCGCCGGCGTCTGGGCCGATATCTTCAAGCTGCCCAAGGTCGGTGCCGAGCAGGATTTCTTCCTCGACCTGGGCGGCCATTCGCTGATCGCCGCGCAGCTCGTTGCCGCGCTGCGCGGCGGCGCCGGCATCCATATCGCCGTGCGCGACGTCTACGCCCACCCGACCGTGCGCAAGATGGCCCAGCACGTCGAGCGCGCGCGCGCCGCCAAGCCCGAGGCGCAGGCGAAGAGCCAAACCACGGCGGCACAGGACCACCTGGCCGCGTCGCTCGGGTCGCGGCTGCGCAAACCGAGCTGGCGCATGGTGGCAACGCAGGTGTTCTACCTGCTCGCCCTGATCCCGGTGTTCTCGCTGACGCTGATCGTCGTGCTGCCGCAGATCATGGACATGCTCTATTTCCGGCAGTCGATCCTCTCCACCGTCCTGTTCCTGATGTGCTTCGGGCTCGCGCTGTGGCCGCTGATGCTGGCCATCGCCATCGGCGCGAAATGGCTGATCATCGGCCGCTACAAGCCCGGCGCCTATCCGCTCTGGGGCAGCTACTACATGCGCTGGTGGATCGCCTCGCGGCTGCAGGGCCTGAGCGGCATCGGCGCTTTTGGCGGCACGCCGCTGGCCCCGTTCGCCTGGCGCATCATGGGGGCCAAGGTCGGCCGGCGCTGCGCGCTGCACACCGGCCTCGTCACGGCCTGGGATTGCATCTCGGTTGGCGACGACACCAGCATCGGCGCCGATACCCAGCTCACCGGCATTCGCGTCGAGAACGGCTACCTGCTCATCGGCAAGGTCGAGATCGGCGACCGCTGCTTCATCGGCGGCCATTCGGCGCTGGGCCTCGACGTCAAGATGGGCGACGACGCGCGTCTCGACGACCAGTCGCTGCTGCCCGACGGCGAGGCGATCCCGGCCGGCGAGCATCGGCGCGGCTCGCCCGCGCGCAAGGCCAACGTGGCTGTGCCGGAGGGCCCGCCGCGCCGGCTGTCGCGGACCTACCTGAGCTTCTATTGCGCGGGGCAAATGCTGACCGGCATCGTCCTGGGCCTCGTCTTCGGGCTGCCGTTGATGGCCGTCGGCCTGGCCACGGCATTCATGATCGTGCACATCTCGCCGCTGATCTGGGTCCCCTGCCTGATCGCCGCGGTGCCCTTCTTCACGGTGTTCTCGTGCGTCTACCTGGCGCTGTGCAAGAGGATCATCCAGCCCAACCCGAAACCCGGCGTCTACGACCTCTACTCGTTCAAGTATCTCCAGTTCTGGCTGACGTCGGGGATGATGCGCGCGGCGCGCGCCGGCGGGCTGCTGATCTTCACCACCATCTACCTGCCGCCCTGGATGCGCCTGCTCGGCGCCAAGCTCGGCAAGCACACGGAAATGTCGACGGTGTGGAGCTTCTATCCCGACATGATCTCCGCCGGCGACAGCGTGTTCTTCGCCGACGGCTGCATCCTCGGCGGCGGGCGGTCGCATCTCGGCCGCTTCGCCATGATGATGAACACCATCGGCAACCGCAGCTTCATCGGCAACAGCGCCATGCTGCCGCCGGGCGCCAGCCTCGGCAACAACTGCCTGCTCGGCGTGCTGTCGACGCCCGCGGATCCGGAAGAGAAGATGCCCGACGGCACCGACTGGCTGGGGTCGCCGGGCTTCCGGCTGCCCAACCGGCAGAAGGTCGCGGGCTTCAGCGAGGCGAGCACCTACCTGCCGACGCGCAAGCTCTACCTGCAGCGCGCCGTCGTCGATGCCATGCGGGTGCTGATCCCGCCCTATCTCGGCGCGGCGCTCGGCACCATCGTCTTCCTGATCGTGTTGTCGATTTACAACAATCACGGTGTCTGGGCGGTCTACGCGGCGGCCCCGTTCATCGGTTGGAGCGCTTTGATCATCGTTGTTGGGGTGGTTGTTGCGCTCAAGTGGAGCATCATGGGCACGTTCAAGCCGGTCGTTGTGCCGTTGTGGAGCCCCTACGTGTGGTTCAACGAGATGATCAACGGCATCTACGAGGTGATCATGGGGCCGGTGATCGCCTCCTTCTACGGCACCCCGTTCGCGGCGCCGCTGCTGCGGCTGATGGGCTGCAAGATCGGCCGGCACTGCTACATCGGCACCAACCTGTTCTCCGAGTTCGACCTGGTGGACGTCGGCGACTACGCCGCCCTCAACGGCGGCGCCATCATCCAGAACCACCTGTTCGAGGACCGAATTATGAAGTCCTCCTACCTGCGCATCGGCGACGGCTGCACGGTCAGCGGCATGAGCGTCGTGCTCTACGATACGCGCATGGAGGAGCGCGCCGTGCTCGGCCCGCTATCGCTGCTGATGAAGGGCGAGATCATGCCCAAGGGCAGCCGCTGGCACGGCATCCCGACCGTGCAGGGCTGAACCGGGCACCGCCGAAAATGCGACAGGCGCGCCTCGCAGCGCGCCTGCAGCTCTTGTCGAAACTGCTTGCAGCAGCCCGTTACTTCAGGGGCCTGGCCCTGTGGTCGCCGAACTTGAAGGCTATGTTCATGTTTGCGTAACCGCCTTCGGAGCCGAAGAACGAGCCGCAAAGCGTGCCATCGTTGTCGACGAACTGGTACCCGCCGGAGAGCGTCACCTCGGCCAGCAGATCGGGCCGGACCTTGCGCTCCCACATCACGAAACCGCCCACGCGTTGCGCGTCGCCGGTTTCATCGCCGAGCAGCCAGCCTTCGAGGCCGAAGATCACGTTGTTGCGGTTGAGACCGATACGGCCAAGCGCGTAGTAGGTATCGAAGGCCGTCGAGTAAGAGCCTTCGAGCGCGAAGTAGTGGGGCAGGTTCAGCTCGATGGTCCGGGTTTCGATGTCGCCGGCGACCTTGAAGCCGGTCTCGCTGCCGCTGACCGGGTTGGTCGCATCGACCGGCGAGATCTTGTGGTTGATGTGGTCGACGCCGACGTAGAACCCGATGTCGACGCGATCACGGATCCACTGGTATCCGATCATCACGTCGCCCTGCCACATGCGGCCGTCATAGTTGGTGCCGCCCAGGTCGTAGTCGTACCTGCCGTAGCTGCCCATCATGCGAACCAGGACGCCGTCCTTGGAAAGGTCCCGGTTGAGGGCGAAGATGGTTCCGGTGTAGCTCTCCCACGAGTCCTTCGCGATCTCGCCGCCGCTGAAGATGATGTGGGAGTAGACGGTCTCATCGCCGCAGCAGGCACTCTTCATCCCGCCGTCCGCCAGCGCGGCCACAGGCAGAGAGAGCAGTGCAGCCGCCAACATCGTTTTGTATGCGCGCATGTTCGATACGTGCTCCTGTTGATGAGCCGCGATGAGCACGCAGAACTTGGAAATCGCCGCTGCGGAGAACTTAGCATGCGATTCGTTTACGCAATCAATTGCGCAAGGCGAGCACGAACTCAGGGTGCGACTTTGCTGCAACAAAGGTTGTGCTTGCACCCGAGCTTCACGTTAGCGCGCAGTGGCAGCACCTCGGGCTATGCACGCAATCCACATGATCCACTGTTGACGCATCCAGAATCGATCGGAGGCAGATCGTTGCCACGCCAACCGCGCCTGCGGCACCCACCGCAACTCGCAACTCAAAGAAAGTCGAGCGGATAGTCGATCCAGCCGAGCTCTTGCTCGCGGCGCAGCCAGACCTTCGCGATCCGGCTCTCGAGATCGATAACCACTCGGCCGATCGTTTCCCGGTTGTTGATGCTGCGCTTGCGGCCTCGAGACGCATCGCTCGTGAGCGCGGCAAGCTCGGCAACGGTCATCGCCGGCTTCATGAGTTGGCAAGCGGACTCGTAGCGCTCGAAGGTGCCCTCTCCCGCCTCCGCATTGTCGAGCTCTTTCAGCTCCGGCGACAAGAGGTGGTTGGTGTGCGCGAAGGGCAGCGGCGGCTCCAGCAGGACCTGCCTCGCGGCCGTGCACTCGATATCGAGCACGCCATGCTGCCGGTGCACCAGGACGTGGTTGTAGCCGGACGAGCGCGCCATTCCTTTCAGCTGCGCGAAATCCGCCCGCACATCCCGCGTCTCCGACATCCATCGGCCAATGACGCTCTTGGGAACGCCGACTTGGCCGTCGGCATGGGTGAGGCTGTTGATGGCCTGGATATATCCGTTCGAATTGATGCTGAGCGCGCTGCCCCCCAGCGGCACGGCGTAATAGTAGATCTCGAGGATGGTGAGCCCCGCGCAGGTCTTCTCGAGAAGGCAGATTTCCTCGTCCGAGTCCTCGTCCCAGTCCTCGTTGTGGGACATGAGCTTGCCGCCGTTGGTCACGACGGTCGTGCACTTCTCCTTCCTGCTATCGTCGAGCTCGTCTTCGAGGCTCACGGCCCAGAGGTCGTTGAGCGCGACGCGTGCTGCTCGCGCATAGGCCTGCAGCTCCTCGACGTAGTGCGGAAAGCGCCGCTGCGCACACTCCAGCAGGGGCAAGGAGGCATCGACTTTGCGACCCCAGTGCCTCTGCCGGCATGCGTAGTCGACGTTCTCGCGCGCCCTGTCGCCGAACAGCTCGCCGAGCTTGGCGCCGAGCTCGGCATGCGTCTTGGCGTCGACCTCGCGGTAGCACGCGTGATTCATGCTCTCGGCCTCTACCCACCGGCGCGACGGCGCTGGGCATAGCGCTCGATGCGCACTGCCGCCGTGCGCTCGTGCGCCAGCATGCCCTCGGCGGCGCACATGCGCCCAATGGTCGGCGCGACGCGCTGGCTCGCCTCGGTCGTGAGCCTCTGATAGGTGACGGTCTTCAGGAATTTGCCCGCCCACAGCCCGCCGGTGTAGCGGGCAGCACGGCCGGTAGGCAGGGTGTGGTTGGTGCCCACGCCCTTGTCGCCATAGGCCACCGTGCTCTCCTCGCCGATGAACAGGCTGCCGTAGTTCTTGAGACGGGCCAGATAGTGGTCGTTGCGGCGCGTCTGGATTTCCAGGTGCTCGGGCGCATACTCGTCGCTGAGCGCGATCGCCGCATCGTC
>DATEVP010000215.1:0-3846 GCA_035258465.1 Hyphomicrobiaceae bacterium | reverse complement strand
CATGGCCGCGGACCTGACGCGGCAGGCCGGACAGCCGGGCGCCTACAGCGCGCTGGCGGCGGATATCCTGGAGCGGGCGATGCAGCAGGGCCTGGGAGAGCAAGATTTCACGACGCTCTATCAGCACCTGGAGGCGCTCATGCGGACCGACGCCGAGCGCGGAAGAGGACACGGGACGTAGGGAAACTATTCGCTTCCATCACACACCCGTGGGCTGTTTCTTCCGCGTTTGGGGAAGACAAGCCCTTGAAGGGCGAGAGCCCGGCCAGGGCAACCATTTCTCGCACAGCAATCGTGAAGCCATGCACGGGTGGTCTGTCAGCGGCTGTCTGAACCTTGAAACGCCGGCGCCCCGATCATGGTCCGAACAATCTGACCGTCCACATGAAGCTCTGCGGGATATACGTAACGACCGCCAGGACGGCGAAGAGGAGAGGTAAATAGCGCAAGACCTGCCAGAAGATCTCCTCCGGCGGGATGCGTGTGAGCGACGACACCATGTAGACGAGCTGGCCGAACGGTGGCGTTATCGCCCCGAGGACGACATTGAATACGACGACCATGCCGAAATGAATGGGATCGATGCCGAGCGCCGCCGCGGCAGGAGCAAGCAGAGGCGTGGCCAGCACCAGCAGCGTGACACCCTCCATCAGGCATCCGCCGACCAACAAAAAGACGTTTACGGCCAGCAGGAAAAGCGCCTCGCTGTGGGTGAACGAGGCGAAGAAGGCTGCGACTTGCTGCGGCGCCTGGTTGTAGGCGAACACGAGAGAAACAGGGGCCGAGAAGCTGATGATCAGCATGATCACGCCCGTGTCCACTGCCGTTCTCGCGAAAATTCCCGGCAGATCCGGCAGGCGCAGCTCCCTGTACACCAGCACGCCGAGAACAAAGGCGACGACGACGGCCACAGCGCCCGACTCGGTCGGCGTGAAGTAGCCGAACCGAATGCCGCCGACGACGATCACGGGGATGGACAGAGCCAGAGCGCACCTTCTGAGGGCGCGCAGGATCTCACGGGAAGATGCCCGAGGCTTCGGCTGGCCATATCCCATCCGCTTGCAGGTGCGGTAGGCCGTGATCGAGAGAGCGAACGCCATCATCAAGCCCGGCACGATGCCCGCCATGAACAGCCTTCCGACCGAGACATTGGCGATGCCGGCGTAAATCAGCATGGCGATGGACGGCGGTATGATGTTTGCCAGCATGCCCGAGGCGGCCGTGATGGCGCCGGAGAACGCGGCCGGATACCCGTCGGCCCGCATCTGGGGAATGATCAGCTTGCAGTCCAGCGCGGCGTCCGCGGCAGACGAGCCGGAGATGCCTCCATACATTGTGCTCAGCGCAACATTGATTTGTGCCAGGCCGCCGGTCATGTGGCCCACCAACACGCGCGCGAGATCGAACAGGCGGCTGGCCACCCCGCCATGGCTCATGAGAGACCCAGCCAGCATGAACAATGGAATGGCCAGCAGCACGAAGCTGTCCATGGTGCTGGCGGTCTTGGCGGCGATGACCGCCAGCGGCACATCGTGAACGAGCACCAGGCCGACCACGCTGGTGATGGCGAGCGACACGTAGACCGGAATCCCCAAGAAGAGCAGTCCCAGGAATGTCAGGCCTACAATGAGCATCACTTCATCCAAGGGAGGTCAGGGTGCGGGGGCGAACCTCAGCTTGCGCCTTCCCCGCCGCGCTGGCGACGACCGGCGACCCAGAAGTCCCGCGCCACGTAGAGGATCATCAGAGCACCGCTGATGGGGACGATGGTCATGAAGTAGCCGACGCTGATCTCGAGCGTAGGCAGCTCCCGGCGCATCGAGATCTCGACCAGCCGCGTCCCGAGCACCAGCAGCAGAACGCCGGCCACCATCGGCGACAGGCGAATAACGCGGTTCCACAGAGCGCCGAGCCCCGAGGTGCCCATGCGGTCGCTCACGATGGTCATGCGCACGTGGGCCCCATACTTGACCGCGATCGCGCCACCGAGGAACACGATCCACAGGAACAGGACCTTGACCACGTCCTCCGCCCACGGGAGCTGGTACCAGTTCGTGTAACGGGCCACGACGTTCGCCGACACGATCACCGGCAGCGCGCCTGCACAAGTCAGGGCGATGATCTCGGGAATGATGCTCCACCATCGCTGCCAATCGAGCCGAATTGTGAAGAAGTTCTCGTCAGGCTCGGCTTCGTGGCTGGTATGGTCGGGGTCGGGACGCTGCATCGATGCGGGGTCTTGGGCCATGTCAGAATCATGCCAGCCGGTGCTGCCGTGAGACGCCGCAGTCGATCGTCAACGCGAGCGCAGCCGTGCTGGCTGCGCCGTGCATGCTGCGTGATGGTTCCGCCTCAGGTCTTGGCTGCTTCCTTTCGGATCGCGTCGATGAGTGCCTGGCCCTGCGCGCCGAAACGGCCGGTATAGAGCTCCCAGGCCGGCTGCATGGTTTTTTGGAACGCCGCCCGGTCCGGAGCGTCGACCACCTGCATGCCGAAGCCTTTGAGCTTCTCCAGCTGTGCGCCCTCGTTGCCGCCTGCGGCTTGCCGTTGGATCGGCGTCGAGCGCTTCACGGCCTCCTTGAGGACGCCCTGCAGCGCGGGGCTCAACTTGGCCCAGGTCTTGTCGCTGACCGAGGTCGGGGCGGTGCCGTAGATGTGGCGCGTGATGCTCAGGTGCTTCTGCACCTCGTGCAGCTTGCCGAGCAGGATGATGTTGTAGGGGTTCTCCTGGCCGTCGACGACGCCGGTCTGCAGCGCGTTGTAAAGCTCAGTGAAGTCGATCGCGACCGGCTGCGCGCCGACCAGCGACCATGCGCGCTGATGCACGGCGGCGGGAAGCGTCCTGAGCTTGAGGCCCTTCACATCGGCCGGGGTGCGCACGGGGCGGACGTTGTTCGTCAGGTTGCGGAAGCCGATCTCCCAATAGCCCAGTGGGTGAAAGCCCTTGCCATCGAAAAGTTTGTAGAGCTCGTCGGCGAAGGGGCCGTCGAGCACGCGATAGACATGCGCATGGTCGTCGAAGATGTAGGGCAGGTCGAGCACGGTCGCCGCCGGCACGACGGCCCCCATCGCCCCGGTGCTCGGGCTTGCCATGTCGATCGACCCGAGCTGCATGCCCTCGACCATGTCGCGGTCGTTGCCGAGCTGGGCGTTGGCAAAGATCTGGATCGTCATCTGGCCGCTGCTCAGCTGCTTGGCCGCGTCCGCGAGCGCCACGGCACCCTTGTAGTAGGCGCTGTCCTCGCCGAGCGAGGTTGCGTATTTGAGGGTGATCTTTTCCTGCGCGCGCAGTTGGCGAGCGGTTGTGGGCAGCAGCGCGGCCCCTGCACCGAGGCCACTCAACACGGCTCGTCGCGATACCTTCTTGCTCATCGTCGTCTCCTTCCCAGACCGCAGCTCGTTGAGCGGCATTGCCCCGCTCTCCTTGCCAGATTGCGAATGGCGCTCGCCTCACATCGCCGTAAATCCTCCATCGACGACGAGCGAGGTGCCGGTGATGTAGGACGCATCGTCCGAGGCCAGAAACGCGAATGCCTTGGCGATCTCGTCCGCATGCGCGAGGCGCTTGAGCGGGGTTCGGTCGATGAGGTCCCGCCGCCAGTCGGCGGGCAGGCTGGCGATCCGGGGCGTATCAGTCACGCCGGGCAGCACCGCGTTGACGCGGATGTTTGCCCCCGCATACTCGACGGCGGCCGCGCGCGAAAGGCTGAGCACTCCCGCCTTGGCGCTGTGGTAGGCGGCAGCGCGCCCCGAAGCGACGAGAGCGTAGTTGGAGGACGTGTTGACGATCGCGCCGCCGCCGCTGCGGATGATGGCCGGAATGCACATCTTCATGCCGAGCCAGGT
>DATEVP010000214.1:0-6582 GCA_035258465.1 Hyphomicrobiaceae bacterium | reverse complement strand
GCAAGCGGGCCGAAGTGCTCGTCCTTCAGGATCTCGGCGTAGGTGATGACGGCACTGATCGGCGTTCTCAGCTCATGGGCCAGCCGCGCCGGCAGGGCGATGTCGGGCGCCTGGCCGTCACGCTCGGCCTCGCGCTCCGGTGCTGCGAGGTCGGTCGCCCCCTGAGCCTGCACGGCTCGGACGGCGAAGCGCGCACCGGGCCCCATCGCCTCCACCTGGCAAACGAGATGAAGCAGACCGCGCGCCGTCCAGAATGTCAGCGCCTCGATCTCATGCGACCTCGGCTCGTCCTCCGCGGGAATCGCGCGCAGGCGCTCGAGGGCCGGCATGGCGCGGTCGATGGCGACCGGCGGCGCAACAGCGGCCGGATCGAAACCCCACGCCTGCCAGCCCGCGGGGTTGGCAGCAAGAATGGCGCCTGCCGCCGCATCGACCTCGAACGCCGGCGCGGCGCACAGATCCTGCTCCTGCACCGGCAGGCCGGAGAGCGGACGTCGAGGCGCCAGGTTCATCGCTGTGGCGGTATGAATCAGAACCGTTGTGGCTCTGCTTAACCTCGGGCGCGCACAGCGTCCACGCGGGACAGCTCGCCGCACCCACTCTCCTGTTCGCAAAGTGAATCTTGCCACAGCCTCGTGTGCGAAACTTCCGTTGGCAGCGAGCACAACCCCTGGCGCGGCCGCCGACGCGACTGTATGCTGCCGCGCGCCGGCCGTTGCCCTGGAGGGTTCGAGGTCTCCATCGGATGAACCGATTCGAAAAGCTGCTCGGCCTCAAGGGCGAGGCGAAGCTGCGTTACCTCGATGGCGAGTTCCAGGTGCTGAGCCCCGGCGACTTCGTGCGCTGCGCGGTCACCGGCGAGCAGATCATGCTCCCCGATCTGCGCTACTGGAGCGTCGAGCTGCAGGAGGCCTACGCCAGCGCGGAGATCTCCTTCGAGCGCTATCGCACGGTCAAGGCGCGGCGCCAGCGGTAGGCTTTTCCCCGGCCTCCTATCCCTGCCGCGACTTCAACGCCGCATCGATCAGTGTGGAGAGCCGCTCCGCGTCGGCCTCGGCAAGGGAAAGCTTCACGGGCAACATCCGCGACGCCGCCGCCAGCTCGGCCAGAGGGCCGCTGCTGCCGGCAAGCCGGGCCATGTCCTTCTCGGTGGTGACGAGGGTCGCGCTGTGCCGGCGGGCGAGCTCCAGCAGGTGCCGGGCATCACGCTCGCCCAGCCGCTGATGGTCGCGAAACGGCACGCGCTCGGCCACCTCCGCGCCCAGTGCCTCCAACATCCCAAAGAAGCGCTCCGGTGCGCCAATCCCGGCCCAGGCGACAACGCGAAGGCCCTTGAGCCAGCCCGCGTCATCCGCCGGGATCGTCGCCGCCTGCAGCACCGGGCCAGGGAAGCGATGGCGCAGCCAGGCCGTCGTCCGGCTCTCGACGCCGGCAGCGCGCTCATTGACCACGATGGCGTCGGTCAGCTCCAGCTGAAATTCGAACGGCGCCCTGAGCGGCCCGGCCGGTATCACATGGCCGTTGCCGAGCCCCCGGCCGCCATCGACCACGGCGATGGTCAAGTCTTTGGCGAGGGCCGGGTTCTGCAGGCCGTCATCCATGACGATGACGGTCACGGGGTGAGGCCCGGTCTCGATCGCCCGCGCGCCTGCCCGGCGGTCGCGGGCGACCAGCGTCGGCGCGGCTCCAGCGAGCAGCAGCGCCTCATCGCCGACGTCGCGGGCCGTGTCACTCCTGGCGTTGACCCAATAGGGCCCTGAAAATCGGCCCCCGTAGCCGCGCGAAAGCGCCACCGGCTGATGGCTCGCCGCTTCGAGGTGCCGGCACAGGTGGATGGCGAGCGGCGTCTTGCCGGTGCCGCCGGCCGTGAAGTTGCCGACGCAGATCACCGGCAGGCGCGAGCGATAGGGCTCGGCGCGCACGAAGCGCTGCTTGGCCGCCCAGCCGTAGAGCGCGCCCAGCGGCTGCAACACCGCGGCCACGGGGTTCGGGCCCTGGCGATACCACCAGGCGGGCTCGTCAAGAGGCACGCACCAAGCCCTCGCTCGGGAGGAAGCGCAGCAGGGCCTCGATGGTGCGCGGCAGGGCACCCGACATGGTGGCAAGCGCGGCGCTGGCGCGGCTCCGCATGCTGCCGAGCTCGGTCTCATCGGAAAGCAGCTGGCGCACGACGCGGGCGATCTCCTCGGCCGAATGCACCTCGACGGCGCCGCGATGGCTGATCAGGGCGCGGTAGGCATCGCTGAAGTTCTGCCAATGCGGCCCGACCAGCACGACGGCTCCCTGCCGCACCGCCTCGATCGGGTTCTGGCCGCCGCGGTCGACCAGCGAGCCGCCGATGAACGCGACCGACCCGAGCTTGTAGAGCATGCCGAGCTCGCCGATGGTATCGGCGATATAGGCATCGCTGGTGCGGTCCGGCAGGTGCCCGAGGGAACGCCGCGCCACGCTGAAGCCGCGACCTTTGAGCATCTCCGCGATGGCCTCGCCGCGCTCGGGGTGGCGAGGGGCGATGATGGTGCACAGGTTGGGGAGCGTGCGGCGCAGCTCGCGGTGAGCATCGGCGATGATCTGGTCCTCGCCGTCATGCGTGCTGGCGGCGATCAGCAGCGAGCGGCCTTCGAGCATCGGGCGCAGGCGCTCGAGCTCGGCAGCATCCACCGGCGGCGGCGGCGCATCGACCTTGAGGCTGCCGGCGTAGAGCGGGTTCTTTGCGCCGAGCGCGGCAAAGCGTCGGGCCAACCCTTCGTTCTGCGCCAGCACGACGGCAAAACGGCTGAAGATGGGGCGCGCGAAACCGAGGTTGCGGCGCCAGCGCCGGAACGAGCGCTTGGTCATGCGCGCGTTGATGAGGGCCAGCGGAATGCCGCGCGTCGAGCTCTCCAGGATCAGGTTGGGCCAGATCTCGGACTCGGTGAATACCGCCAGGTCGGGCTTCCAGTGGTCGAGGAAGCTCGCCACATACTCCGGCGCATCGAGCGGGGCGTATTGATGGACGGCCCGCGGCCCGATCCGCTGGGCGGCGAGCTTGGCGGAGGTGACCGTTCCCGTCGTGAGGAGGAAGGACAGCGAGGGCCGCTGCTCGGCCAGCGCCGACATCAGCGGCAGGATGGCAATGGTTTCGCCGACGCTGGCGGCGTGGAACCAGGCGAGGCGGCCCGCCGGCCGCTCCGCGCTGGCTTGGCCCAGCCGCTCGCCGCGCCGCGCCGGCTCCTCCTTGCCATGCCGTTCGCGAAAGCCGAGCAGCAGGGGTGCCACCGGCCGCGCGAGGCTCGTCAGCGTGCGGTACGCCTTGAGGCGAAAGTCGGGCCGGGCGCCGTTTGCCGCCTGCAACCCGGGCGTGGCGCGCGACGGGTCGGCGCCCGCCCGCGCATAGGCCTTCTCCGTGGCAATGTTCAGCGAGGCCTCGACGGCCTGCCGATAGCCCTCGAGCTCCGCATCGCTGGCCTCACGCGGCACGCTGACGAGTTCGCCCACGGCGAAGCCCAGTCCGGAGTGGGGCAGGTTGATCGTCATCCGGCTCCAGGTGTTGAGTGAAATGTAGCGCGAGGTGGCAATCGCCACGGGCAGGATCGGACGCCCCGAGCGGCGCGCCACCATGACGATGCCGAGACCCGCCTTGCGCGCAATCCCCCCTGGCACGTCTGCGGTCATGGCGACCGTGCGCCCGTCACGCAGCGCCTGCACGGCGGCCATGAAGGCGTGGCTGCCGCCGCGATCCTTGGCGCGTCCGCCGGCGCCCGCGCCCTGGATCAATTGCATGTCGAAATGCTTCAGGGCCTCGCCCAGGAATGCCGCATCGCGATGCCTGGCCACCATCACGTCGACGGGGATGTAGGACGGCTTGAGCAGCGGCAGCAGCATGAACTGGCCGTGCCACATGGCGATGATGCACGGGTGACGATGGAAGTGCGCCTCGAAGCTCTCGGTCATCTCCGGCGTTTGCCAGGAGGTGCGCTGCACATAGCGGATGTAGCGGGCGAGCGCCGCGCCGGCCAACGCTTCGATTCGCCTCGGTCTGTCCTGAGCGTTCGCCATCGTGGGCGCACCCTGGGAGCTGCACTACGCCGCAGTCGGATCGGGAATCGATACCTCTATAGCCGATCGCAAGCCCGCTGCGGAAGCTTCGATTAGCTGCGCCTCCACCGCCCGGTGGCCACCAAGAGACCGGGGGAGTCAGGCAGCCTCGGTCGGCTCGGCCACCGCCTGCCGCTTGCCGACGCCATCGAGGTCCGCCAGGGCCTGCGAACGGCACAGCCGCGCGTAGATCCCGTCACGGCCTATGAGCTCCGCGTGCGTCCCGACCTCGACCATGCCCCCCTCGTCCATCACGCAGATCAGATCGGCCCGCTGCACCGTCGCAAGCCGGTGGGCGACAACGAGCGTGGTGCGATTGCGGGTGAAGCGGGCCAGGGCCTCCTGCACGAGGCGCTCCGATTCGGCATCGAGCGCGCTGGTGGCCTCGTCCAGCAACAGGATCGGCGCATCCTTGAGAATTGCCCGCGCCAAGGCCACGCGCTGGCGCTGGCCGCCGGAGAGCCGCAGCCCGGCGTCGCCGATGGTCGTGTCGTAACCCTTCGGCTGGGCGACGATGAAGTCGTGCGCCGCCGCGGCCTTGGCGGCTGCGACGATGTCCTCCTCGCTGGCGCCGAGGCGGCCGAGCGCAATGTTGGCGCGGATGGTGTCGTCGAACAGGGTGACTTCCTGGCTGACGATGGCAACCGCATCCCGCAAGCTCGCCAGCGTCACGTCGCGCACGTCCTGGCCGTCGATGAGAATGCGCCCGGTGTCGACGTCGAAGAGCCGCGGCACGAGGTTGATGACCGTCGACTTGCCGGAGCCGGAGGGGCCCACGAGCGCCGCGGTCTTGCCGCCGGGCACGGTCAGCGAAAAATGCCTGACCGCGAACCGGCCTGCCGCGGTGGCGTAGCTGAAGGAGACCTTGTCGAAGGCGAGCGCGCCGGACTTGACGGTCAGCGGCCGCGCCCCTGGCCGGTCGACGATGCTCGGCTTCTCGTCGATGAGCTCATAGACGCGCTCCGCGGCGGCCAGGCCCTCGAGCGTCGTGGTCGTCACCGTGCCCAGCGACTTGATGGGCTGCGCCGCCAGCAGCAGGGCCGTGATGAAGCCCATGAAGTCGCCGACCGTGCTGATGCCGCTGACGATGCGCCAGTAGGCAAAGCCGACGACGCCGGCGATCGCCACACCGGCGAGCGACTCCAGCGCCGGGCCCATGCGCCCGCGCGCGCGCACGGCTTTCATCCTGAGCTGGAAGATCTGCTCGAAGTTGCGATTGAGGCGCTCGATCGCATAGTTCTCGAGCCGGAATGCCTTGATCAGGCGGGTGCCCGACAGGTTCTCGGTCAGCCGCGAGGTCATGTCGCCGAGCTCGGCCTGCGTGCGCCGCGCAACCGCGCGCAGCCGCCGGCCGATGCTGCCGAGCGGCAATATGGCAACGGGAAACACCGTCAATACGATGATGGTGAGCATCCAGTCGATGTAGAGCATGGCGCCGACGACGGCGACGATCGACAGGCTGTCCTTGACGAAGGCGATCATCGATACCTGCGCCGCCTGCTGAATGAAGGTGAGGTCGTTGGTCAATCGCGAGACCAGGTGCCCCGTCGTCTCCCGGGTGAGGCGCGCGAAGTCGGCGTTGATGAGATGGGCGAAGGCCGCCTTCTGGATGTCGGTGACCATGCGCGTGACGATGCGCGCCCCCGTCACCTGATGCAGATAGAGGAAGATGCTGCGCAGCGTCGTGACCACGACGATGGCGGCCAGCACCCAGGGCAGGATCTGGCTGTCGGCCCGCATCAGCGAGTCGAACGAATGCTTGATGATGAGCGGATAGCCGCCGGTGGTGGCGGCGAGCCCCGCGGTGAAGAGCAGCGCGACCAGGATCTGCCGCCAGCGGGGCCATATCCAATCGTTGACGAAGCGGCGTAGCGTGCCGCGCGAGCGCTCGTTGAGGGCTGGCGGGCGCAACTTGCGGTCGGATTTCAGGCTATTGCCCAAGGCGGTCCCCGACGACGTCTTCTGCGTCTTCCTATCAGGTCACGCACGGCCATGCCACTGACGCAGCACGGAAATTGTGGGCGATTGGCGCGCCAAAGCGTCACGAGCGCGCCGATCAGCCAAGCTCAGGCTCGAGCAGGCGGTGAATGTGCACGATGAAGTAGCGCATGTGGGCATTGTCCACCGAGTATCGGGGTCAGTTGCGATGCGCGCGAGAGCGCGCATCGCAACTGACCCCTTCTACCCGCTCACCAGCCGCTCGATTTCGGCGCCGCAACGGGAAAGCTTCTGCTCCAGCCGCTCGAAGCCGCGGTCGAGGTGATAGACGCGGTTGATGGTGGTCTGCCCCTCCGCCATCAGCCCGGCGATGACGAGAGATACGGAGGCGCGCAGATCGGTCGCCATCACCTGCGCCCCGCGCAACGTCTTCACGCCCTTGACGGTGGCGGTATCGCCCTGCAGCTGGATGTCGGCGCCGAGCCGCGCCAGCTCCTGCACATGCATGAAGCGGTTCTCGAAGATGGTCTCGCGGATCACGCTGGTCCCCTTGGCCTTGGTCATCAG
>DATEVP010000213.1:0-6451 GCA_035258465.1 Hyphomicrobiaceae bacterium | reverse complement strand
AGCGTCTCGGCGATGGCGAGGAACAGGGCCAGCACCGAGATCAGAACCGCGATCTTCTTGTTCTCGCCCTCGACGAGGTCGTGACCATGACCGTGACCGTGCGCCATAGTTTTTCACTCCTGCCGCGAGGACTGCGCCGGCGCATTGTCATTCCCGCGGAGCGTCAGCGAAAGCGGGAATCCAGCAAAGGTCTCAGCAGTTTGTTGCTAAATTCCCGCTCGGCGCTTCGCATCGTGCCGGAGGCGCGTCTTCGACACGACGCGGGAATGACGGGCGCCCGGCGTTAGTTTCAGACCACCGTCACATCAAGGTCGCCGATGCCATCGACGTGACCCTTGAGCCGGTCGCCCTTTTTGGTGGCGCCGACGCCCGCCGGCGTGCCGGTGAAGATGAGATCGCCGGCCCTGAGCTCGAACAGGCCGGAGAGAAACGCGATCTGGTTGGGAATGTCCCAGATCATCTGGGAGAGGTCGCCGGTCTGCTTGCGCTCGCCGTTGACCTCCAGCCAGATCGCGCCCTTGCTCGGGTTCTCCACGTCCTTGGCCGGCACCAGCGCCGTGCAGGGGGCGGACCGCTCGAAGGCCTTGCCCACTTCCCACGGGCGCTGCAGCTTCTTGGCCTCGGCCTGCAGGTCGCGCCGCGTCATGTCGATGCCGACGGCGTAGCCGAACACATGGCCCATGGCGTCCGCCGGCTTGATATCGACGCCGCCCGACTTCAAGGCGACCACCAGCTCGATCTCGAAGTGCACGTCCTTGGTGGCGGAGGGGTAGGGGAATTTGCCGTCCGTGACGACGTTGTCGGGGTTCTTCTGGAAGAAGAACGGCGGATCCTTGGTGTCACCGCCCATCTCCTTGGTGTGCTCGGCGTAGTTGCGCCCGACGCAATAGATGCGATGGATGGGGAAGAGCTTCGGGCTGCCCTTGATGGGAAGCGTGGGCGGAGGTGCGGCATCGAAAACGTAATTCATGAACGGCGGCCTTCTGCTGGTGTCCCTCGGTCTCCTAGCAGAATTCGGCTCCGTGAATATTGCGAATTCGCCGCACTCGTCCCCAGATGCTCCTGGCGGGAGCGGTGACGGGTCAAGCTCTCGCAACCGTTGCTTGCCTAGTGGGCAGCCTACACTTCCGTCCTGCGGAGCGCCCGCAGCGTCGCCTTGCGGACGACCTCGGCGAGGCAGCCGGCGATCAGGCCGATGGCGGGATTGGAGTAGAGGGTCGCCGCCGCGGCGACGGCGATCACCGGCCAGCACGAGGGCTTCGCATCGAACAGGCGCCGCGACACGGCGAGGTCCGTGCCGGCGATCAGCAGCAGGGCGCCGACGGCGCTGATCGGGATTGCCTCAAACAGCGAGGCGGCGCTGGCGGCGAAGCCGAGCCCGAGCACCAGGAGAACCGCGCCGAGGGCGACCGGCGCCAGACCCGTGCGCGCGCCGAACCGGTGCTGCGCCTGCACGCCGCCCGCGCCGTGGCACATCGGCAGCGCGCCGAGCGGCGCCAGCAGCAGGTTGGCCACACCGGTGGAGAGGGCGAGATTGCGCTCGCTCGCGCGCGCGGCGCTGGCCGGGAACAGATCGCGGCACACCAGCGCCGTCACGATCACCGCGTTGGTCAGCGTCAGCGGCAGCTGCGGCACCACCAGCAGCTCGAGCGCGCGCCAGGTGTCGGCGAGCGATGGCGTGGTCAGCGTCAGGCCGCTCCATGCGAGCGCGATGTTTTGTGGCGGCTGGACCTCGCCCACGAGGTATCCGGCCGTCACGGCGACCACCAGCATCGCCGGCGCCGCCGGGAAGCGCTGCACCAGCATCAGGCCGGCGAGCAGCACCAGCGCGAGGAGCCCCAGCCATGGCGTGCGCGCCATCAGCTCGAGGCCGAGCACGCCCATGGTGATGCCGAGGCCCAGCTGCAGGCCGGTCGACACCGATTGCGGAATGACGCGCGCGAGCCAGCCGATGGTGCCGGTGAGACCGAGGATGAGCAGCGTGGCGCCCAGCAGGATCCCGGCGGCCGCGATCTCGCCGGGCCCGACCTGGCCGGTGACCAGCAGGGCGGAGATGGCCTTCATCGGCTGCACGGCCATCGGCAGGCCGTAGAAGAGGCCGCTGGCGATGAAGAACGCGCCGAAGCCGACGAGGATGCCGGCGGGCGCCAGGCCGGCAATGGTGATGGCGCCGATCACGTGCGGGATGAACGTGCCGAGGTCGCCGCAGGCGCCGGCAAGCTCCGAGGGCAGCATGCGCCAGCGCCGCGCGCGCTGGTCCCTGCCGGGGTCGAGGCGCGGGTCTGCTTGGCTCATGGCTGCTGCCTGCCTCTCATGCGTCATGAAATATCACGCGATGGGCTTGCCGCCAAAGCGCCTGTTGAGATTGCGCAACCACCCTGGCTCGTCTCTGGCAATGGTTGTATGCCTTCGGCGCAACGTCATTATTGGCAGGCGGGCGCGTGCTCTCATGGAGGGTCGGATGGGCATGATAGGAGCAGCCGCAAGGTGCGTTCTCGCTGCATGGGTGGCGCTGGCCGTGGCTTCCGGCTTGGGTTCCCCGGCGCTCGCACAGTTCAAGAGCGCGCCAACCGTGCCTCCCGTGCACACAATGCCGACGCCGGTTCTGCCATCGCCATCCACCGGCGTGTCGCCTTCCATTCAGCTGTCGCCGTCCATCCAAGCCGCACCGGCACCGGCCCTGACGGCACCGCCCGCCCCGGCCGTGAACGCGGCACCCTCCACCGCGACCGTCGTCGTTCCCTACTGCGACAAGTTCCCGGATCAGTGCCGCCGGCACGCCCATGCTCCGCATGCCCATGCCCCGCACGACAGCAGCCAGTGCGCGTGCGAGTGGTACGACCACAGCAGCCGACGCTGGGTTGGCGGTCAGTACGCCCGCAGCTGCTGCAGATAGGCCGGCTGCCAACGGGCGCCCGCCTGTGCCGGCATTGCCGCCACCGCTTGACATCGGCAGGCGCTTGCGGCGCTTCTCGGTGCCATGAACTACCGTCACGGCTATCACGCGGGCAACTTTGCCGATGTGCTCAAGCATGCCGTCCTGGCGCTGGTGATCGCGCACCTGAAACGCAAGCAGGCGCCGTTCCGCGTCATCGACACGCATGCCGGCGCCGGCCGCTATGGGCTCGCCTCGATAGAGGCGGCAAAGACCGGCGAATGGCGCGACGGCATCGGCCGCCTGCTCGGGGCCGATGCCAAGCCGCTCCCGAACGAAGTGGCGCGCCGCCTGCGGCCCTATCTCGATGCGGTGCGCGCGGAGAACGCGGGGCCCGCGCTCGCGATCTATCCCGGCAGCCCATGCCTGGCGCTGCGCCTGATGCGCGCCCAGGATCGGCTGATCGCCAACGAGCTCAACGAGGAGGAGCGCACGCAGCTGGAGGCGGCCATCGGGCGCGACGCCCGCGCCAAGGTGATGGCGCTCGACGGCTGGCTCGCGCTCAAGTCGCTGCTGCCGCCCAAGGAGCGGCGCGGCGTCGTGCTGATCGACCCGCCGTTCGAGGAGGAGCGCGAGCTGGAGCGGGTCACGCGCGGGCTGGCGGACGCGCTCGAGCGCTTCGCCACCGGCATCTATATCGCGTGGTATCCCATTAAAGACGTGAAGCCGGTCGCGCGCTTCCACAAGGCGGTCGCCGCCATGGCTCTGCCCAAGCCGCCGCTGTGTGCGGAGCTTCTCGTCAGGCGGCCGAGCGAGCCGGACCGGCTCAACGGCTGCGGGCTGCTGATCGTGAATAGCCCTTACACTCTGGAAGACGATTTGGCCGCCGTGCTGCCGGAGCTGAGCCGGCGCCTTGCGCGCGCGCCGGGCGCGTCGCACCGCGTGGGCGGGCTCGAAGAAGGGGGCTCGGCGCCGCAAAAAACGGGCGCGCCGGGGAAGCGCCGTATGCGCATGACGCACTGAAATGCAAGCGCTAATTTGCCTTGCGCGCGGGGGGGCAATCATCGATACTCCGCGGCAGTTCGGGCGGCCTACCGACCCGGCGGAGACTGCTGAGACTGTACTGAGATGCACTGCGCAGACGCGTCATCGTTATCTCGCGCACCTCACGTTCCCCGACATCGGACGAGACTGCCTTGGCTTCACCCGCGTCAACTCAGGTGGAGCTGACGCGATCCGCAATTATTTCCGGGGACATGGAGACCTCGCATGCGGCAGAACGGGACTGTCAAGTTCTTCAACCAGTCGAAAGGCTTCGGCTTCATCACGCCGGACCAGGGCGGCAAGGATGTGTTCGTTCACATCACGGCCGTCGAGCGCTCGGGGATCGGCCCCCTCGATGAAGGCATGCGGGTGTCGTTCGAGACCGAGCCCGACAAGCGCGGCAAGGGGCCGAAGGCGGTCAACCTGCAGATCGCGCAGTAGCCGGGCGGCCGTGGGCGGCGCGGACACGGGTTTCGCGCCACCGGCCGGCCACGGGAATTTGGGATTAGGCGCTCAGCGGCGCCCAACTGCCGCGCGCCAATGGGCAAGGGCAGCGATCCTGGGCAGAATGCCCGAGGTCGCTGTTCCTGTTGCTGAGGGAACCGGACGAGGGAGTAACTGATGAGCAAGATCCTGCGAACGTCATTCTTGGCGCTGGCGTGTGCCGGCGTCGTGTTTGCTGCCGGCACGGGCGCGGAAGCCCAGTGCGTGACCAAGGCCGGCCGCGGCACCGGCGGTTCCGTCGACAGCGCGAAGTTCCAGGCGTGGGAAGCCGTGCTGCAAGCCACCGACTGGGGCTCATGGGCAAGCTTCATGGCGTCGGGCGGCAAGCCCGGCTCCGCGCCCGGCTACAAGGTGAGCAACCTCAGGACGAAATGCGGGCCCGGCGGGTGGGGCCAGGAGTGCGTGATGCAGGCCAAGCTCTGCAAATAGGCAGGGCCAAGCCTGGTTTTGCGCCCTTGCGCCACCGAAGCGTGACCCGACTGCAACGGCCGTCGCGAAAGCGGCGCGGGGTTACGGCTGCGCTCAAGTCTTCCTCGCATACCGGAGAGCCCCGGCGGCATACTTGCCGGGCTCTCTTGATCTGTGGAGGTTAGGACATGCGTGGACTATTACGAGTGGCCCTGGGCGTCTCCTCGCTCGCGGCCATCGCTTTGATCGGCACGCAAGCCGAGGCGAAGTGCTCACGGATGAGCGCCACGGGATTTGGCATCGCCAAGGAGATGGCGATGGAGATGGCCAAGATGAATCTCGATGTCGCCATCTCGACGGCCGGCCAGAAGGCCAAGGGGCGGGTGGACTACAAATGCTCCGGGCCGATGCTGCTTGCGGAGTGCACGGCCAGCCGGCGCGCGTGCAGCTAGTGTCCTGATCGCGAAATTCGTCTCACTGTGTGGCGGGCTCGGAACGAATTTCGCGATCTGAAGGACACTAGCAAAATGATGCTTCTAGTGTGATTCAGATCGAGAAGTCCGCTCACGAACCCAGCCTCACGCGATGTAGCGGACTTCTCGATCATCACACTAGGGCCGTCATTCCCGCGCAGCGTCAGCGAAAGCGGGAATCCAACCCAGAATTCGACGATTCGAGTTTGCCTTTGGATTCCCGCTCAGCGCTTCGCTTGGCGGGAATGACGGTTGAGGCCGCCCGAGCCGCTTCGGGCGGCTTTTTTGTGCCTCCGCCCGCCCATCGGGAACGGGAAATTTAGCAATTCGTTGCCTCCGTGCACTAGACTTCAATGACGACGCAGCGGCAGGTATCGACGCAAAGGCAGGATCGTCATGAAAAAGGCCCACCTGATACTGGCGCTCGGCGCCGTGGCGCTGATCGGCTTCGGCTCGGACGTCGATGCTGGCGAACCGCGAGCCAAGAAAAAGGCCATGGCCACGGCCGATGCGACCGAGCATCCGAAGTCGCCCTATTACCGCAAGCGCGCCCGCGTTTACGGCTACGCGGCCCGCCGGCGCGGCGGCTACTCCTATAGTGCGCAGGACGTGATGAACACCTACGGGCTGACGCGCGGCCTCTACGGCAGCATGAACAGCTACCGCGATCCGTTCGTCGACCGGCAGACGACGGCCGGCCCGTTCGACCACGGCTTCTTCTTCGACTCCGGCATCGCCCCGCGCGGCGGCGACTCGCCCTATTTGCACTGACGCACCGAGCATCAGGAATGCGACGCCCGTGCAGCGGCCTCAGCGGGATTCCCCTCCCCGCAAGGGGGAGGGGAGTCGCAAGCGACGCGCAGTTGATCTTCAACGAAAGCAAGTACTAGGCATGCGCCGGCTCGCGGCGATAGCATACGCGGGCCGGGATGTTGATGCGCGAGGGAGGCTCTTCATGCGCTCGATTGCAAGGTCTGCGACGCTTGCCGCCATGGCCGCCGCTTTCGTGTGCGCCGGGGCGGCATCGGCATCGGCCACGTGCAAGCGCATGGCCTTCACGGTCAACGACTACGGCAAGGAAGGCCCGACGCGCGACGCCATCAACCTGCTCGACAAGTACATTGCCGACTACACCAAGGAGAAGGGC
>DATEVP010000212.1:0-5231 GCA_035258465.1 Hyphomicrobiaceae bacterium | reverse complement strand
CGCGAGAAGATCCTCAAAGTCCATATGCGCAAGGTGCCGACCGCGCCCGACGTCGACGCCAAGGTGATCGCGCGCGGCACGCCCGGCTTCTCCGGCGCCGACCTCGCCAACCTGGTCAACGAGGCGGCGCTGCTGGCGGCGCGCCGCAACAAGCGTCTGGTGACGCAAGCCGAGTTCGAAGATTCCAAGGACAAGGTCATGATTGGCGCCGAGCGCCGCTCCATGATGATGACCGAGGAGGAGAAGCTGGCCACCGCCTGCCACGAGGCGGGGCACGCGCTGGTCAACCTGCTGGTTCCGGGCAACGATCCCCTGCACAAGGTGACGATCATCCCGCGCGGGCGTGCGCTCGGCGTCACCATGGCTCTGCCCGAGCGCGACAAGCTCAGCTACTCCAAGCAGTGGTGCGAGGCGCGCGTTGCCACCATGTTCGGCGGCCGTGTGGCGGAGCAGCTCATTTACGGCGAGGACCACCTCAACACGGGCGCCTCCAGCGACATCATGCAGGCGACCGAGCTTGCGCGCCGCATGGTTACCGAGTGGGGCATGAGCGAGAAGCTGGGGCCGTTGCGCTACAACGAGAACCAGCAGGAGGTGTTCCTCGGCCACGCCATCACCCAGCGCCAGAACATGTCCGAGGACACGGCCAAGCTGATCGACGAGGAGATCCGGCGCGTCGTCACGGCCGGCGAGAGGAAGGCGCGCGAGGTGCTGGGTGCCAACCGCGACAAGCTCGAGGCCATTACCCAGGCGCTGTTGGAGTACGAGACCCTCAGTGGCGAAGAGGTAAACGTCATCATGCGCGGCGACAAGATCGTGCGCACGACAGATGATGGCGAATCGAGGGGCTCGCCCGGTCCTGCGGTGCCCGCTGCAGGCAAGATGCGCCCCTCGCGGCCGGAGCCCGGTCCGGGCGGTCTGGAGCCTCAGCCTCAGACCTAGTCGACCGCAGCCTCGAGGGCTGTCGAAGGCGGGGTTGCGCGCCTTCCTTTCGACGCTTTTTCTGCTTCCTTGTTGCGTAGTTGAGTCGACGTGCGAGCAATCGAATGCCGATGCGCGCCTTGAAGGGCGAAAAGCGGCCGTAGTGCTGCGGAATTGTCGGCGATTCTCGCGCCGTGGGGGGCGAGGGCTTGGTGGTTGGCTGGCCGTGACGGGCAGCTGCGCGGCAGCTTGCTGATCGCCATGCGAGCGAGGGAGCGGTGTGACCAGGACCGGGGGTCAAGGGGCCAAGCGGACGGCAGGAAAGTCGGCGAAGCGTGCTTCCCCGGCGCCGGGGCAAAGCGCGCGCTCGCGGGCCCGCCGCTGGGGCGTGCTGCCGCTGGTGGCCAAGGTCACGGGTGCCGTCGCCTTCGTGCTCCTGGTCGGGTTCGGCCTCCTCTACGTGCGGCTGCTGCAGGGTCCGATTTCGCTCAAGTTTCTCGTGCAGCCGATCGAGCGAGCCATCGCCGAAGAGGTCTCCGGCGTCGGCGTCGTGATCGAAGGCGTCGACATTCGCCTCGCCGAGAGCGGGCACTTCGAGTTCGAGCTGAAGAACGTGCGCATCGCCGATGCCGGCAAGACGCCGCTGGCGTTCGCCCCGTCGGCCTCCATCTCGCTCAGCCGCAAGGCGCTCCTGCGCGGGCGCATCGCCCCTGAAAGCGTCGACCTCAATGCGCCGCGCCTGTCGCTGTTCCACGGCGACGACGGCGTCATCTCCCTCAAGTTCTCGCACCCCGCCGAAGCGGCAGAGGGCGAGCGCGCCAAGCCGCCCGTCCTGCGCGGGTCCACCGACGCGCTGCCGGCAGTGACCGTGCCTGACGAGGGGGCGCTCGCGCGCATCGATCTCATCAAGGCGCTGTCGGAGGCCTCCGCGGTGGCGCGAAGGCGCGAGCGCGCCAGCGCCTACTTGCGCAGCGTCGGGCTCAGGTCGGCCACCGTCGTCATCGACAACGGCACGCGCAAGAGCATCTGGCGGCTGCCGGAGCTCGACATAGATCTCGATCATCGGCGCAGCCGCAGCTCGATTGCCGGCCGCGCCAAGATCGAGTCGCTCACCGGCCCCTGGACCATCAACTTCCGCACCTACGAGACCGAAAAGAGCAAGACCCTTCAGCTCGCCGTGTCCGTGCAGAATCTCGTGCCGCGCGGGCTCGCGCGCGCCCTGCCGCAGCTTGCCGGCCTGGAAAGCCTGGACGTCCCCGTATGGGGAGAGGCGCGCCTCGATCTCTCCAACACCGGCGAGATCCTGAGCGGCACGATCGGCATCGACGCTGCGCCGGGCCAGGTGCTGCTGCCCTGGCTGACGGCGTCGCCGCTGCGCATCGATGGCGGCCACGTCGCAATGTCCTACAGCCGCGACGGGCGCCGGTTCGAGATCGAGCCGTCGGTGCTGCTGTGGGGCGACAGCCGCATGCAGTTCACAGGCAGCCTCACGCATACCCAGCAGGGCCCCGACGGGGCGGGCTGGGCCTTCGATTTCAAATCGGCCGGAGGCTGGCTCGGCGCCGAGCCGCCGCATCTCCAGCAATTGACGATCGACGACTGGTCGGCCCGCGGCTTCTTCTCCCCCGAGCAGGGCCGCGTGGCGCTCGGCCAATTCAACTTGCGGGTCGGCGGCGCCGAGATCGTCGCCCAGGGCGAGGTCACTGACATGGCCGGCGCCATGAAGGCGAGCCTCGACGGGAAGATCGGGGCGATGCCGGCCTCGGTCTTCAAGACGCTCTGGCCGAGCGCGCTCGCGCCGCGCACCCGCGACTGGGTCGTCGCGCATCTGGCGCGGGGCTGGCTGCAGGGCGGATCGTTCAGGCTTGCCTCGGGCTCGGAGACGAGCGGCGTCTGGACGGCGACGACGAGCGCGGATCGCGGCTCGCTGACGCTGGAGGGGGCGAACCTCGCCTTCGCCCTCGTCGAGGGCTGGCCGGCGCTCGAAGCGCCGCGCGCCCTCATCCGGCTCGATGCGCAGACCTTGGAGCTCCTGGCGCCCGACGCCTCCTTCGCCCTCGCCGACGGCCGCCGCCTGGCCATGAAGGGCTCGTTCTCCGTCGACATGACCAAGCCGCCCGACGCCCGCACCGGACGCATCAACGTCAAGATGCAGGGACCGGTCGCGGTTCCCCTCGAGATGATCGGCCGGGAGCCCTTCAATGCGCTGCAGGGCACCGGCGTCGCTCTGGCCGGCATCGACGGCAAGCTCGACGGCCAGCTCGTGGTCGCCGTTCCCCTGGGTGATCGGCCGCTCACGCCTGCCGATGTGAAGGTCGAGGGCAAGATGCGCGTGAGCGAGGGCCGCCTGAAGCACGCCTTCGGGCCCTACGACGTGACCGGCGCCAGCATCGCCATCGAAATGACCGACGCGGCCGTGGAGGCCACCGGCGAGATGCTGATCAACGGCGTCCTTGCCAAGGGCAGCTTGCAGCAGGTGTTCGGCGCCGCCCCCGACAAGCAGCCGCCCATGAATTTGACCATGCGGCTCGACGGCAGCGACCGCACGCAGCTGGGGCTCGACATCAACGACCTGGTTCAGGGCGAGGTCGGCGTCAATGTGACTGCCGTCCGCGACGCCCAGGGCGAGCGCCGCGTCCACGTCCGCGCCGACCTCGCCAGCGCGGAGGTGACGCTCGACAGCGTCGCCTGGCGCAAGCCCAAGGGGCGGCCTGCCCTCTTCGAGTTCGACGTCGCCAACGGCGCGGGCCAGTTCCCAATCGAGCTGCGCAACGTCAAGATGCACGGCGACAACGTGGCGATCGAAGGCTGGATGGGGGTCGGGGCCGACCACAAGGTCAAGGAATTCAAGTTCCCCCACTTCTCGCTCAACGTCGTCAGCCGCCTCGAGGTCGAGGGCAAGATGCGTCCCGACGGCATCTGGGATGTGACGGCCAAGGGTCCGACCTTCGATGGCCGCGATATCTTCCGGTCCTTCTTCGATGTCGGCGGCCAGCCCAATCCGAATGACAAGGTGCGCCCGGGTCTCGACCTCAACGCCACGGTGGCGACGGTGGTCGGGTACTCCGACACCGCGCTGCGCCACGTGAAGATCACGCTGCAGAAGCGGGGCAACAAGCTCGTTGCTCTCGACGTTCGCGGCACTTTGGATGGCGGCAAGGAGGGCGGCAAGCCGTTCTCGGCCGTGCTGCAACCGACGCCCGGGCAGCCGCGCCGCCTGCTCGCCGACGCCGCGGATGCCGGCCAGCTCTTCAAGCTCGTCGGCTTCTATCCCAACGCACGCGGCGGCCTGATGAACCTGGAGGTCAACCTCGACGGCCAGGGCGCCGCGGATCGCACCGGCACGCTCTGGGCGCGCAAGTTCACCGTGCTCGGCGACCCAATCGTCAACGAGATGGTGATGAACGCCGAAGGCGTGCAGACGAAGCAGCGCCGCGCCGGCGCGCGCCAGCAGTTCGAATTCGATATCATGCGCATACCTTTCTCGGTGGGGCACGGCCAGTTTGTCGTGCGCGATGGCGCCATCAGCGGCCCGTTCGAGGGGGCAACGATCCGCGGCAAGGTCGATTTCCGGGCGCAGACGATCGACATGGGCGGCACTTACGTGGGCGGCACCGGCCTGCTGTCGGCGCTGGCGCCCATACCGCTCATCGGCCCCCTGGTCGTCGGCCCGCGTGGGGAGGGCGTGTTCGGCATCACCTATGCCATCAAGGGCTCGATGGCCAAGCCCGAGGTGATCGCCAATCCGCTGTCCCTCATCACGCCCGGCATCTTCCGCGAGATCTTCCAGATGACGCCGGAGGACCCGACCGTGCAGCCGCGCGAGAAGCCCTTGCCCAAGGCCGTCGGGCCGCGCGCCTCGAGCGCGCCGGCCACGACCGCGTCCGACGAGTCCGGCAGCTGGCCGGGAGCAGCGACGAAGCGGAAATAGCATCCGCCGCCCGCGACCCCGGCTTCCAATCCGCGCACCCCCACTCGCCGCTCGCCGCGACCAATCGCAGCTTGTGGGGGTGCGCTCATCGGCTAAGCTTGCCTCGAAAACAGACGGGCGAGACGGGCCATCTGGTCCTCGAGGCCTTGCAGGCCGAGATCACGCTCGACGGGCAGCTCACCTGAGGAGGCGGAAAAATGCAAAAGCGCCGGCTTGGCAACTCGGGGCTGGAGATCGCGCCGCTGATGTTCGGCGGCAACGTATTCGGTTGGACGGCCGACGAGGCGATGTCGTTCAAGCTGCTCGACCGCTTCGTCGCCGCCGGCTTCAACGCCATCGACACGGCCGACGTCTATTCGCGCTGGGCGCCGGGGCACAA
>DATEVP010000211.1:0-7403 GCA_035258465.1 Hyphomicrobiaceae bacterium | reverse complement strand
CGCTTCGGGCCCTACGTGCAGCTGGGCGAGGCCGAGGGCGACGAGAAGCCCAAGCGCGCCTCGGTGCCCAAGGGCGTCGACGCAGCCACGCTCGATCTCGAATATGCGCTGAAGCTGCTCTCGCTGCCGCGCGAGATCGGCATGCACCCGGAGACCGGCAAGCCGATCATCGCCGGGCTCGGCCGCTACGGGCCCTTCATCCTGCACGACGGCACCTATGCCAACCTCGGCACGCTGGAAGAGGTGTTCACGGTCGGCATCAACCGCGCCGTGGTGCTGCTGGCCGAAAAGGCGGCGGGCGCGGGAAAGAGCCGCTGGCAGCGGGCAGCGACGACGGTGCTGAAGGAGCTCGGCGCGCACCCCAGCGAAGGCGGCAAGATCCAGGTGCTCTCGGGCCGCTATGGGCCCTACGTCAAGCACGGCGACGTCAACGCCACGCTGCCCAAGAGCAAGGATCCCGCGGCCCTGACCGTCGAGGAGGCCGTCGAGCTGATCGCCGAGCGCGTGGCGAAGGGGCCGTCGAAGCCCAAGGCGCGCCGCGGCAAGAGCGCCAAGGCCGAGAAAGGCGAGAAGCCCGCAAAAGCCGCCAAGGCCAGGCCAAAGAAGGCGGCCGGTACCAAAGAGGCCGCCGAGTAGGCCTCCAGGATGCTGTGAGACGGTGGCCAGCAAACCGAAAAAAGCCCGCCGCGCGGCGGGGCTGCCGAGCAAAGAAGAGATCATTGCCTTCATGCGCGATGCCGGCGCCAAGACCGGCAAGCGCGAGCTGGCGCGCGCTTTCTCCGTCAAGGGCACCGACCGGGTGGCGCTCAAGGCTCTGCTCGCGGACATGGCCGAGGAAGGACTGCTCGTCGGCAACCGCAAGGGCTTCAAGGAGCGCGGCCGGCTGCCGCCCGTCACCGTGCTCGACATCGTCGCCCGAGACGCCGACGGCGAGCTGATCGCCGAGCCCGCCGTGTGGGACGCCGCCGAGGGCGAGCGGCCGCGTGCGCTGGTGTTGGCCCCGCGCGGCGCCTCCCGGTCCGCTGAACCGCCGCTGGGCCAGGGCGACCGCATTCTGGCGCGCCTCACCCGTCTCGATGAGGCGGACGTGGCCGGCTACCGCTACGAGGCCGAGCCGATCAAGCGCCTGCCGCGCGAGAAGCGGCGCCAGCTCGGCATCTTTCGCGCCAAGGCCCACGGCGGCGGCCTGATCGATCCCGTCGATCGCAAGGAGCTGAAGGAATGGCCGATCGCGCCGGGCGACGAGGGCGGCGCCAGGCACGGCGATCTCGTCCGCTTCGACCTCGCCCGCCAGCACCGCTACGGCGTGGCCCAGGCCCGCGTCGTGGAGACGCTGGGCAACCCCGACGATCAGAAGAAGATCAGCCTGATCGCCGTGCACGCGCACGGCATCCCCGACGACTTCCCGCACGTGGTGCTGGCCGAGACGGCGAAGCTGGCGCCGCCGACGCCGTCGGGCCGCGCCGATCTGCGCGCGCTCGACCTTCTCACCATCGATCCCGCCGACGCGCGCGATCACGACGACGCGGTGCACGCCGCGCCCGACGGCGATCCCAGGAACAGCGGCGGCTGGGTGGTGCACGTCGCCATTGCCGACGTCGCCCACTACGTGCGGCCGGGCACGCGGCTCGATCGCGAGGCGCAGATGCGCGGCAACTCGGTCTATTTCCCCGACCGCGTCGTGCCCATGCTGCCCGAGAAGATCTCCAACGATCTGTGCTCGCTCAGGGAGCGCGAGGAGCGCCCCTGCCTTGCCGTGCGCATGGTCTTCGACGGGCACGGCAACAAGAAGGGACACACCTTCCTGCGCGGCCTGATGCGCTCGGCCGCCAAGCTCTCCTACGAGGAGGCGCAGGCGGCCATCGACGGCCGCGCAAGCGCCAAATGCCAGGCCCTGATGGAGGGTGCGCTCAAGCCGCTGTGGGCCGCCTATGCCGCGCTTGCCGCGGCGCGCGACCGGCGCCAGCCGCTCGACCTCGATCTGCCCGAGCGCAAGATCCTGCTCGATGGCGAGGGCCGCATCGCGCGCATCCACACCCCGCAGCGGCTGGACGCCCACCGCCTGATCGAAGAGTTCATGATCCAGGCCAATGTCGCGGCAGCCGAGATGCTGGAGGCCAAGCGCGGGCCCGTCGTCTACCGCGTGCATGACGCGCCGTCGAAGGAGAAGCTCGAGAGCTTGCGCGAGTTCCTGGAGAGCCTCGACCTCAAGCTGCCGGGCTCTGGCAGCTTGCGCGCCGGGGACTTCAACCGCGTCCTGCAGCGGGCGAAAACGCTTCCCGTGACGGACCTCATCAACGAGGTGGTGCTGCGCTCGCAGGCACAGGCGGTGTATGCCGCCGAGAACCTCGGTCACTTCGGCCTCAACCTGCGCCGGTACGCCCACTTCACCTCGCCCATCCGCCGCTACGCCGACCTGCTGGTGCACCGTGCCCTGATCCGCGCCCTGGGGCTCGGCGACGGCGGCATGGCCCCTGAGGAGGCTCAGCGCCTCGCCGACATCGCGCAAGCGATCTCCGACACGGAGCGCCGGGCCATGGCGGCGGAGCGCGAGACCGCGGACCGGCTGGTCGCCGCCTACCTCGCCGATCGCGTGGGCGCCGAGTTCGAGGCCCGGATTTCCGGCGTCACGCGCGCCGGCTTGTTCGTCCGGCTGCGGGACACCGGCGCCGACGGCTTCGTGCCGGCGGCAACCATCGGCAACGATTACTATCGCCACCACGAGGACGCCCACGCGCTGATCGGCGACCGCACCGGCGAGGGCTTTCGGCTGGGCGACGATGTCACCGTGCGTCTGGTCGAGGCGATCCCGTCCGCCGGCGCGCTCCGCTTCGAGATGCTGTCGCCGGGCAAGCGCCAGGCGGGCCACTCGGGCAAGATCCCGCGCGGCCGCAATCTGCGCTGGGGCCGCAAGCGCCCACGGTCGCGCTAGGAATAGGCGGCAAGCAACAGGGTACAACCTTCGTCGGGGATGGCGATGCATGGCGCTTGACGCAAGAGCACTCCAGACTGGATCGTGGCGCCATGCCGAGCCGTGGGAGCAATCGCATGTCTGAGGCGCGCCCGCACACGCCGGCACCACCGGCGCCGCCGAAAACGCGGGCGCTGCGGCCGCGCGATGCCGCGACGCTAATCATCGTCGACCAGTCCTCCGGCGAGCCGCGCGTGCTGCTGGGGCGGCGACGCCCGGACATGGTGTTCATGCCGGGCCGCTACGTGTTTCCCGGCGGGCGCGTCGATCCGGCGGACCGCCAGGTTGCGGTAGAGGACGATCTCAGCCCCGGCGACATCGAGAGGCTGATGGTGTCCATGAAGGGCACCGCAAGCCCGGTGCGGGCGCGCGCCTTGGCGCTCGCCGCCGTGCGCGAGACGTTCGAGGAGGCCGGCTTGCTGATCGGCACCCCGAGCCAGGCGACAGCCCAGCCGAAGTTGCGGGGCTGGCAGAGCTTCTTTGCCCACGGCTTTCGCCCGGCATTGGCGCAACTCAAATTTTTTGCGCGCGCCATCACGCCGCCGGGGCGGCCGCGCCGCTTCGACACGCGCTTCTTCTGCGTGCCCGCCGAGGCCATCGCGCACCGCGTGGCGATCGAGGACGGCGAGCTTTCCGACCTCGAGTGGCATTCCATCGTGCAAGCGCGTGCCCTGGAGCTGCCGAACATCACGCGCGTCGTGCTGGAAGACCTGGGCGAGCGGCTCAGTGCCGGAGCCCTGCAATCGAATGACGTTCCAGTGCCGTTCTACCATCGGCGAAACGGAAACTTCCGCCGCGACCTGATCGGCGCAAAGAACGACCCTTGACTCACCTGCAACCGGGTTTATTGTGCCCGCCAGTTTTGCGTAACCAACCATCGCTACGAGGCGGGAAGCGTCATGGCAAAGCCGATTACGCAGAAGATCAAATTGCTAAGCTCTGCGGGTACGGGCTTCTTCTACGTCACCAAGAAGAACCCAAGGACGGCTGCGGAAAAGCTTTCGTTCAAGCGCTACGACCCGGTAGCCCGCAAGCACGTGGTCTTCAAGGAAGCGAAGATCAAGTAACAGGCCGCGCCGCGCGAGCGCTCGCCTTTTCCCACAAGTCAATCATCGGTTACAGGATGCCAGATACCTGTCTGCTCCACGCCGGGACTTTGCGCGATCCATGCGTTGTAGATCCGCCCACGCACGGGCGCGCGCCGCCGGCTACCGACGCAACCAATTGTTTGCGGTTTGCTGTGAGGGTGGCCGCGTCCGTGACTGACATCGGCAGCGGGGTAGAAGTCCGAGCAGTCACGGACGCAGGCCTGCCAAGTCGGGACCAAAGAGGGCGTTGGCCAGACCCGGCATTCGATCGTCCCTTTGCGGCATCACTAGAGGAGGCCACTCCTAGCCGCTGGGGACGATCCGACCTCACGGTATCAGGAGATGCGGCGGACCTGACGCCCGTGAGGATCTCGTAGAGTTTTCAACGGAAGAACGGCACGTCTTCAGGGGCCGTTTGCACCTGTACCCGCTTTTCCCCTCCTCCCGCCATTTTCGCCTCCCTAGGAAAGCAGATCAGCGGGTCTAACGCAACAGTTGACTCCGGTATGTCATTGAACTTTCGCACTGTTACACGCGGGCCGGCGAACTGCCGCAAACTCGAATTTGGACCGTGCTGGCGCGCTTTTTCTGGCCTGGTTGCCGGACACTGATCAATTTCGGGCTCTTTCTTGGAATAACTGTTGTTCCAAAGACTTACGGGGCATTCGGGCCACGCCCGGAAGGCCGGCGCGGCTAAGCGGCGTCGGCGACTACGCGATTGCGCCCGCCCCGCTTTGCGGCATAGAGCGCGCGATCGGCTCGCTTGAAAACGCCGGCAAAAGTATCTTGTTCGCCCAGTGTGGCCACGCCGACACTGGCCGTCACCGCCACCTGGATGCCCGGATCGGCCTGGAACGGCTCCCCGGCGATGCACTCCCGCACCCGCTCGCCCACCTGGCGGGCGCGCTCCATGCCGGTGTCGGGCATGATGATAATGAACTCCTCCCCGCCGAGCCTGCAGGCCAGGTCGATGCCGCGCGTATTGCGCTTGATGCGTCTTGCGACCTCGCGCAGCACGTTGTCGCCGGCGTCATGGCCGTGGGTGTCGTTGACGGACTTGAAGTTGTCGACATCGATGACCACCACCGACAGCGGCCGCCCGTCTGCTCGGGCCGCGTCCGTCAGCGCCTTGAGGTGGACTTCCATATAGCGCCGATTGTGCAGCCCGGTCAGGGCATCCATCGCCGCGAGCTCGACGCTCTCCTCCAGACGATCGCGCAAGTGGTCGGCGTAGCGCTTGCGCTTCATCTGCGTGCGCACGCGCGCCAGGAGCTCGTTGCGGTCGACCGGCCGCGCCAGATAATCGTTGACGCCCATGTCGAGGCCGCGCAACAGGCGCGCCTCGTCGCTGGGCTGGATGAGAACGATGATGGGCAGGTTGCGCGTGCGCTCGAGCGCGCGGACCTGGCTGCACAGGCGCAGCCCGTCGCCGCTGCCGAGGCCCAAGCTGACGATGAGGAGATCGCAGGGCTTGTCGCCGAGCTGCATCAGCGCCTTGTGCAGATCGGGCTCGATGTCGACCTCGTGAAGACCAGCGAGCGCCGTCGCAATGCGTTGTGCGGGACGCGGCTGATCCTCGACGAGCAGGATGCGGCCTGCGCTTTCCGCCTTCGCCCATTGCGCGGTGGCCTCGGGCGTCATGCCGAGCTCGGCGCCGCTTGCCATGCGCAGCAGCATCTCGTCATTGAGCGTCTTGAGGCGCGCCAGGTTCTTGACGCGCGTGATGAGCGCGATGTCGTCGACGGGCTTGGTCAGGAAATCGTCGGCACCCGCCTCCAGCCCCTGCACCTTTTCGGAAGCCTGGTCGAGCGCAGTGACCATGACGACGGGCACGTGCATCGTCTTGGGCGTGTTCTTGATGCGCCGGCAGACCTCGAAGCCGTCCATCCCCGGCATCATCACGTCGAGCAGCACGACGTCGACACGCTCGGCCTCGAGGATCTCGAGCCCCTCCCTGCCGGAGTACGCCGTCAGGACGTCGAAGTACTCGGCCGACAGCCGGGCTTCGAGCAATTTGACGTTGGCGAAGATGTCGTCAACGACGAGAACGCGACCAGTCATCGGGCACCCTCAACTCGCCACACAGCCCAATGCCTCAAGCCTCGCCCAGGTATCGGCGCACCGTCTCCAGGAAGGTGGCGATGGAAATCGGCTTGGAAATGTAGGACTCGCAGCCGCCTTGCCTGATGCGCTCCTCGTCACCCTTCATGGCGAAGGCGGTGACCGCGATCACGGGTATGTCGCGCAGCTGCTCGTCGTCCTTGAGCCACTTGGTCACCTCCAGACCCGAGATCTCGGGTAGCTGGATGTCCATGAGGATAAGGTCGGGCCGGTGCTCGCGCGCCAGCCGCAGCGCGTCGATGCCGCTGCGCGTCTGCAGCGTGCCATAGCCGTGCGCGTCCAGAAGATCGTGGAAGAGCTTCATGTTGAGCTCGTTGTCCTCCACGATCAGGACGGTCTTGGCCATTTGCCGGGCTTCGGATCGGCGGCCCGCCATGGCGCTGCTGCTCTCCTGGTAGGTCATGCCCTGCCAAGCCCGCTCTTGGCGCTTCAGTGCTGTCTTGCACCGATTCTCAGCCACCCTGGCAGCCAGTTTGCTTCAGAAGGTCTAACCAACTGTTTAAGATGATGAACAACGCACGCGCCGAAACGGGAGCCCGTCATGTCAAGGTTAGGAAAGACGCAAGCCCCCGCCACCCTGGAAGCGGCGGAAGCCATTGCCCTGCAAGGGCTTGCGTTTCTGGCCGAGGAGCCTCAGCGGCTGCAGCGGTTCGTCGCGGTTACCGGGCTCGAGCCGGCGGAGTTGCGGGCGCGAGCGGACACGGCGGAGCTGCTGTCGGCGGTGCTGGAACACCTGGCGGGCGATGAATCGCTCCTCCTCGTCTTCGCCGCCAGCCGCGGCATTGCCCCTGAAACGATCGCTCCCGCGATGGCGCTTCTGCAGGCCCGCTTCCCATGATCGCCGCCGAAGCCGCGACACCCGTGCGCGTCGGCATCGATCTCGGCGGCACCAAGATTGCGGGCGTCGCGCTGGCGCTGGACGGGCGGTGCTTCGTCGAACACCGCGCCGCAGCCCCGCGCCACGACTACGCGGCAACCGTCAAAGCCGTAGGCGACATGGTCGCTCGGCTGGAAGCGGGCGCCGGCGCGCGAGGCAGCGTCGGCATCGGCATGCCGGGCTCGCTATCCCCGGCAAGCGGGCTGGTGCAGAACGCCAATTCCACCTGGCTCAACGGCAGCCCTTTCAAGCACGATCTCGAGGCACATCTGCGCCGTCCGGTGCGGCTCGCCAACGATGCCAATTGCTTTGCCTTGTCGGAGGCCGTCGACGGCGCGGGAGCGGG
>DATEVP010000210.1:0-2864 GCA_035258465.1 Hyphomicrobiaceae bacterium | reverse complement strand
CACGAAGCTGGAGAGCCTCCTCAAGCTGCGCTCGATCCCGTTCGGCATGAAGCTGTTCGAACGCCGCGCCGACATGGAGGCGATACCCAAGATCCGCAGACCCAAGTCGGTGCACACGCTCGATCAGGTTGTGGCGCAGGCAGCGCGGCTCGGATGGACGATAGGCGTCACCGCAGAGGATCTGGTCGGGGCGCAATGCCGCGCGGTGGTGGGGCTCGGGCGCGCGAAGGACGACAACTGGCGCTCGGGCAAGCACATGACCGGCGTGTGGTTTTCGACGCTCGAGGATGCAAGCGCCCACCAGGCGGCGATGCATTGCGTCGAGGACGGGCGATACGAGGCCCTCGCCGTCGCGCCGCTAGCGTCCGGTCGGCTCGATCCGCCCGACATCGTGCTGTTCTATGCGACGCCGGGTGCCATGATGTACTTCATCAACGGATTGCAATGGTCAGGCTACAAGAGCTTCGACTGGGGCGTCGTGGGAGAGAGCGCGTGCGCGGACAGCTGGGGCCGCGCGCTCAAGACGCGCCAGCCTTCGCTTTCCATCCCCTGCTTCGCCGAGCGGCGCTACGGCGGCGTCCTGGACGATGAGATGCTCATGGCCCTGCCGCCGGAGTATGTGGCCAAAGCGATCGTGGGGATGGAAGCTTTGGCGAAGAACGGCTTTCGCTACCCCTTCCCGCAGTACGGCATCCAGCAGGACGTGCGCGACGGCATGGCGAGGAGCTATCCCGATCGCGCGGTGGGAAAACCCGCGTAAGGTCGGCGTTCCCGCCGCCGCGTGTCGCCGAGACGATGGTTGATCTTTGGAGAGCTCCGCGATGCCGCCGCCCGGATTGATCGTGCCGCCGCTGACTCCATTCACGGCCGACCTCGATATCGATGAACAGGCGCTCGAGCGGCAGATCCATTACATCGTCAACGTGTGCGGCCCGGAGATGATCGTGGCTGCGGGCGTGGAGGCGCAGGAGTACCATTTCCTCTCCTTCGAGAATCGCAAGCGCCTGATCCGGCACACGATCGAGCTCGTCGACGGTCGCGTGCCTGTCGCCGTCGGCATCTCGCACGCGTCGTTCAAGATCGCAATCGAGCTTGCCCATTATGCCGAACGTCTCGGCGCCAAGGCCGTGCAGCTGCTGGCGCCGCTGCGCCCGTTCGGCGGCGCACCGACTGACCGCGATCTCGTCGCCTACTTCGAGGCCGTGACGCGCGAGACGCAGCTGCCGTTGGTGCTCTATCTCAATCCGGGCCCTGGTGCCGACGTCTCGATCGCCACCACCATCGAGCTCTCCAAGCTCGACGGCGTGCGCTGCATCAAGGAAAGCTCGCGCGACCTCTCGCGCGTTTCGCGCCTCATCGTCGAGATCGACCACGCGGGCCACGCGCGCTACTTCACGACGATGCAGATGTTGCTGGCAACCCTGGAGCTCGGAGGCTCAGGAGCCACCATGCCGCCACCCGCTGCGGAGCTCGCCAATAAGGTCGTCAAGGCGTTCGTGGCAGGCGATCACAAGGAGGCGGCCCGGCTGCAGCTGCAGTTTGCGCTGTTCCCGGCCAAGTGGATGCACCGCGGGCTGACGCCCACCATGAAGGCGGCCATGAAGATCCTCGGACGCGCGGTGGGCGATATCCACCCGCCCTTCCAGGGCCTCACGGCCGCCGAAATCGAGGACTTGCGAGCCTATCTCGCGACGACAGATGTTGAACCCGCCGAGGATACGACGGATGCCGCAGCATAGGGGGAGCAAGCGATGAGCAGCTTGAGAATTGGCGCTTTTAGCATCGGCCGCGTGGCCGAGCTCGAGTTTCCCGTTTTCCCGGCGCTGGAGTTCTTCCCAGCTGCGACGGCGGAGATGGTCGAGCAGGCTCGCCGCGAGCTGCCGGGACGCATCAGCTCCGACGGCAAGATCGTCATGAGCTTTCACTCGTTCGTGCTCGAGACGGGCCGCTCCACGATCGTGATCGAAACCTGCTGCGCCAAGTCGCGGCCCGGCCGCGAGCAGTTCGACAAGGGCAAGCGCGATTTTCTCGGCGGGCTCGCCGCCTTGGGCGTCGAGCCGGAGGCAGTGACGCACGTCATGTGCACACACCTGCACTGGGACCATGTCGGCTGGAACACGCGGCGTGTCGATGGGCAATGGGTGCCGACATTCCCCAACGCCAAATACGTCATGGCGAAGCGCGAGTACGACCACTGGGACGCCGTCTATGCCAACGAGAAGGCCAGAAGCGAGAACATCCATGCCATGGCGTTCGAGGACAGCGTGCTGCCGATCATGCGGGCCGAACGGGCGGTGCTGGTGCAGGACGACTTCGAGCTGGATACCGGCGTGTCTCTGGAGCCGTGCCATGGCCACACGCCGGGCCATGTCGTCGTCAACGTCGCATCCGGAGGGCGCAAGGGGGTCTTCATCGGCGACGTCGTGCATCATCCCATGCAGCTGCTGTTCCCCGAGCTCTCCTCGCGCGCCGACGGCGACATGAACGCCTCGCGGGTGACGCGGCGCGCCCTGATCGAAAGGCACGCCGATACCGGCAACGTCGTCATGCCGCACCATTTCGCGACACCGTCGAGCGGCACCATCGAGAGAGCCGGCGACGGCTTCCGCTTCGCCTTCATCGAGGGATCATGATGTCGAGCGAGACGGCAGGAAGCGGCCCCACGCGGCGTCTCGCCGAGTTCGTCGCCGGGCTGAGGTTCGAGGCCCTGCCGAGCCCCGTTGTCGCGCAGGCCTGCAACGTCATTTTGGATACGGTCGGCTGCGCCCTCGGCGCCTGGCGGGATGATCCGCAGAAAGCGGACATCGCGCGCAAGCTGGTATTCAGTTTCGCCGCCCACCCCGTCGCCAGCGTTTGGGGCGGGG
>DATEVP010000209.1:0-3028 GCA_035258465.1 Hyphomicrobiaceae bacterium | reverse complement strand
ACGGGCGTAAAGGTCGAGCAGCCGGTCACCGAGCAGCCCGCCGAGACGCCGGCAGCACCGCCTGCCGCCGAGACGCCTGCTGCGCCTCCCGCCGCAGAGGCTCCGGCCGAGCCGCCGGCAGCGCCAGAAGCCCCGGCAGCGCCAGAAGCCCCGGCAGCGCCAGAAGCCCCGGCAGCACCAGAAGCCCCGGCAGCACCAGAGGCCCCGGCAGCACCAGAAGAGACTCCCGCGCCACAGAACCCATAAGCGCGTGCGACATTTGGGGGCGGCCCTGGACCGGGCCGCCCTTTGCCTTTCCTGCCAGACTGTGGGCGGCGCGCCGCTCCCGTTCATCTGAGGTTCAGATGGAACGCGGTCTTCTCGCGGCCGAATTGATGCTAGATTGTCGGCCTCAAATCAGCGGGAAACAGGCAAAAAATGGCGTTCAGAGAGTGCGGTGGAGAGGCGCGCTGCTGGCTCTTGGCCGCCGGTATCGCGCTTGTCTGTTCCGGCGCCGAGGCTCAGGACAAGAGCGCCGCCGTGCCGGTCGAGGCGGCCAAAGTGATTGCCGCGCCCCTGAGCGAGCAGGTTACCGCCATCGGCACGCTTCTCTCCAACGAGGCGGTGACCATCAGCTCGGAGATCCCCGGGCGCCTCAAGGAGATCCACTTCCAGGAAGGCCAGCCTATCGAGAAGGGGGCGTCGCTCTTCACCCTCGACGATTCGGTCTATCGCGCTCAGCTTGCCGATGCCGAGGCCAAGCTGAAGCTCGCCGAGCAGACTCACAAGCGAACCAGCACGCTCTTCACCAACAAATACGCGACCGCCCAATCCGCCGACGAGTCGGCCTCGAACCTCGCGGTGAACACCGCCGCGGTCGAACTCGCCCGCGTGCAGCTGGAGAAGGCGCATATCGTGGCGCCGTTCTCGGGCATCGTGGGCCTACGCCATGTGAGCGTTGGCGAGTACATCACCGCCGGCCAAGCGCTGGTCAACCTCGAGGCCATCGATCCGGTCAAGGCTGATTTCCGGGTGCCGGAGAAATTCCTCCCCGCCATCAAGGTGGGACAAGCCATCCACATCAAAGTCGACGCCTTCCCCGAGGACAGTTTCGAGGGCAAGGTCTACGCCATCGATCCGCGCCTCGACGTTTCCGGCCGGAGCCTCCTGGTGCGGGCCATGGTGCCGAATAAGGATCAGCGTCTGCGTCCCGGCCTGTTCGCGCGGGTGACGGTTCTCTTGCAGCTCAAGGAGGATGCCTTGAGCGTGCCGGAGCAGGCGATCGTGCCCCAGGGCGACAGCCAGTTCGTGTTCAAGATCGTCGACGGCAAGGTCCATTTGACCAAGGTGGTGACCGGCACGCGCCGCGAGGGCCGGGTCGAGATCGTCGAGGGGCTTGCCGCCGGCGATCAGGTGGTGACGGCAGGCCAGCTCAAGATCCGAGATGGCACGCCCGTGTCCATTGCCAACGGCACCGGGGCATAGACCCGTGACGCTTCCAGAACTCTCCATCAAGCGGCCGGTATTCGCCACGGTAATGAGCCTCGTGCTCGTGCTGATCGGCCTTGTCTCCTATCAGCGCCTGAGCGTGCGCGAATACCCGGCGATCGACCCCCCGGTCATCACCGTCGAGGCGACCTATCCGGGAGCGAGCGCTCCGATTGTCGAGACCCAGGTCACCCAGGTGCTCGAGGATTCGCTCGCGGGCATCGAGGGCATCGATTTCATCACCTCGATCAGCCGCCAGGAATCGAGCCAGATCACCGTCACATTCAAGCTCGACCGCAACCAGGATTATGCGGCGGCCGACGTGCGTGATCGGGTGGGACGCGTGCGCGGCCGTTTGCCCGAGGAGATCGAGGAGCCGATCATTCAGAAACGAGAGGCTGACGCCCAGCCGATCATGTTTCTCGCTTTTTCCAGCGAAAACCATTCGGCGCTCGAGATCACCGACTACGCCGACCGCTATGTGAAGGATCAGCTCCAGACGCTTGCCGGGGTGGCCGAGGTGCGGCTGTTCGGCGACCGGAAATATTCGATGCGCATCTGGCTCGATCCGGAGCGCCTGGCCGCCTATCAGCTGACGCCACAAGACGTCGAACTCGCGCTCCGCCGCCAGAATGTCGAGGTGCCCTCGGGCCGGATCGAAAGCTTGCAGCGCGAGTTCACCGTGCTCGCCCAGACCGATCTCCGCACGCCGGCGCAATTCAACGATCTCATCATCAAGGATGCAACTGGCTACCTCGTGCGGCTCAGCGACGTCGGCCACGCCGAGCTTGGCGCCTTGGATGAGCGCCGCATCGTCCGCTTCAACGGCAAGCCGGCCATCGCCCTCGGCGTGGTCAAGCAGGCGACGGCCAATCCGCTCGAAGTGTCGAGCGCAGTCAGAGCGGTGCTACCCAGCATCACCCTCTCGTTGCCGGACGGCATGCAGGTGAGCGTCGCCCACGACAAGTCGGTGTTCATCGCCGAGTCGATCAAGAATGTTTACCGCACCATCGGCGAGGCGATCCTGCTCGTCGTGTTCATCATCTTCCTGTTCTTGCGCTCGGTCAGGGCCACGCTGATCCCGCTCGTCACCATTCCGGTCTCGCTGATCGGCGCCTTCGCGTTGATGTATATCTTCGGCTTCTCGATCAATACGCTGACTCTGCTGGCGCTGGTGCTGGCCATCGGCCTCGTGGTCGACGACGCCATCGTCATGCTGGAGAACATCTACCGGCACGTCGAGGGAGGCATGGCTCCCGTCAAGGCCGCTCTTCTCGGCAGCCGCGAGATCAGCTTCGCCATCGTCGCCATGACCATCACCCTGGCGGCGGTCTATGCGCCGATCGGCTTCATGACCGGCATCACGGGGCGGCTGTTCACTGAGTTCGCCTGGACGCTGGCCGGCGCGGTCATCGTATCGGGCTTCGTGGCGCTGTCGCTGTCGCCGATGATGTGCTCGAAGCTGTTGAAGCATCAGGGCGAGCACAACCTCCTCTATCGCATCATTGAGCGTGTTTTGCAGGGGATCACGTCTGGCTATCGCGCGCTGCTGAACGGCGCG
>DATEVP010000208.1:0-2288 GCA_035258465.1 Hyphomicrobiaceae bacterium | reverse complement strand
CACGGTCGCCGCCAATATTGCCTATGGCGCCAAAGATGCGACCATGACCGAGATCGAATCTGCCGCCACGGCGGCCTTCGCCCACGACTTTGTTATGGCGTTGCCGCAGGGCTACGACACGCCGCTCGGGGAGGGCGGGGTGACCCTCTCGGCCGGGCAGCGCCAGAGGATCGCCATCGCGCGCGCGGTGTTGCGCAATGCGCCCATCCTGCTCCTCGACGAGGCGACGAGCGCGCTCGATGCGGAGAGCGAAACGCTGGTGCAGAAGGCCCTCGACAAGATCATGGAGGGCCGCACCACGCTCGTGATCGCACACCGTCTTGCCACCGTCATGCGGGCCGACCGCATCCTCGTGTTCGATCGCGGGCGCCTGGTCGAGGAGGGCACCCATCAGAGCCTCATCGGCCGCGGCGGCGTCTACGCGCGGCTTGCCGAACTGCAATTCGCCCCCGACGCGGCCGAGTGAACCCCCTCTGCATTTTCCTCATGCTGAGGAGGCGCTGGAGCGCGCCGTCTGAGGGCCGACAGGCTGTGACGCGGCAGCATAGTCATTTTCCTGCCGGGACAGAAGCCGGCTTGGCTTGCGCGCGCTTCGGCGCACCGACCCGCAAGCGCCGGTCGGACAGCGACACGCCGCCGCCAATGAACATGACCACCGCGCCAAGCCAGATGAATTGGACGAGCGGATTGAAGTAGACACGGACGCTGTAGCCGCCGTCTTTCAGGGGATCGCCAAGGACGGCGTAAAGATCGCCGCGCCAGCTCGTATAGATCCCCGCCTCGGTGGTGTCGCTCCCCTCGACCGTGAACTCGCGCTTCGACGGCGTCAGCTCGGTCACCTCCCTGCCACCGCGCGTCACCTTGAACACGCCGACGCGCTCCTGGTAGTTAGGCCCCTGGCGGGGAGCGACGCCCTTGAAGGCGAGCGTGTAGCCCGCAATGTCGGCCGTATCGCCTGGCTTGAGCGCAAGGATCTGCTCCGTCCGCCACGCCGTGGTGGCGACGATGCCGATGACCACGAGCCCGAGGCCCCCATGGGCCAGCGCCGAGCCATAGGCCGCGCGCGGCAGATTGCGTGCGCGCCGCCACGCCTCCGGCCACGACACGTCGAACAGCTTCACCCGGTAGGCGATCTCGGTGAGCGCGCCCATGACAAGCCAGACGCCAAGGCCGATGCCGAAGGGCGCCAGCCAAGGGCCCCGCTGGCCGAAGGCCAGCAGCACGACGCTGACCGCGAGCGCCAGGCAAGCCGCCGCCATCAGGCGCTGCGCCGCCGCCACGAGGTCCCCCCGCTTCCACGCCAGCAGCGGTCCGAACGGCACGGCGATGAGGAGGGGAACGATGAGCGGTGCGAAGGTGAGATTGAAGAAGGGCGCCCCGACCGAGATCTTGTCGCCGGTCAGCGCCTCGAGCGCGAGCGGATAGAGCGTGCCGACGAATACCGCCGCGCAGGCCGTCGTTAGGAGGAGATTGTTGAGCACGAGCGCGCCCTCGCGGCTGATCGGGGCGAACAGTCCGCCTTGCGCGAGCAGCGGCGCGCGCCAGGCGAACAGGGTGAGCGCCCCGCCGATAAAGACGCCCATGATGGCGAGGATGAAGATGCCGCGCGCCGGATCGACGGCAAAGGTGTGCACGCTCGTGAGCACGCCCGAGCGGACGAGGAAGGTCCCCATCAGGCTCAAGGAGAAGGTGATGATGGCGAGGAGGATGGTCCACACCTTGAGCGCGTCGCGCTTCTCCATGACGAGTGCCGAATGGAGCAGCGCCGTGCCGGCAAGCCACGGCATGAAGGAGGCGTTCTCGACCGGGTCCCAGAACCAGAACCCGCCCCAGCCGAGCTCGTAATAGGCCCACCAAGAGCCCATGGCGATGCCGAGCGTGAGGCACATCCAGGCGGCAAGCGTCCACGGCCTGACCCAGCGCGCCCAGGCCGCGTCGATGCGGCCTTCGATCAGCGCGGCGACGGCGAAGGAGAAGGCCATGGAGAAGCCGACATAGCCGGCATAGAGGAAGGGGGGATGGAAGGCGAGCGCCGGGTCTTGCAACACCGGGTTCAGCCCCTGCCCGTCGAAGGGCGCGGGGTCGAAACGGGTGAAGGGATTTGACGTGGTGACGATGAACAGGAGGAAGGCGGCGGCGATCGAGCCCTGCACCGCGAGCACATTGGCCTTAAGCTGCCGCGGCAGATTGGTGCCATAGGTCGCGACGCTCGCCCCGAACAGCGCCAGGATCAGGACCCACAGGACCATCGAGCCTTCATGGTTCCCCCACACGCCCGAGATCTTGTA
>DATEVP010000207.1:0-3302 GCA_035258465.1 Hyphomicrobiaceae bacterium | reverse complement strand
CCCCCCCTCCCTAACCCTCCCCCACAAGGGGGGAGGGAATCCCGCGTCGCGTCAGTTCCAGCGTCAAACCGCTACGCCCATCCGAAGCTCGCAGTGGATTTCTTCATACGCTCCTGCGCGGGCGCTCCGTCTGTCGCGGCGGGATAACCGCTGCCGCGCTGCACGGTCACTGAATAGGCGGCAACCCCGTTCTGATTTCTTCGCACGCTCTCACGCGGGCAACAGCGCCACCGCCGCCCCGCCGAGGATCGTTGCCTTGTCGGCCTCGGGGATATCGAGCGCCCGCACCTGCCGCACGCACTCCAGAGTGCCCATGTCGAAGGGATAGTCGCTGCCCAGCAGCACGCGCGCAGGCCCGCATTAGGAGACGAGAAACTCGAGCGCCGGCCGCCCGTGCAAGATGGTGTCGAAGTAAAGCCGATCCAGGGACGCGTCGGGCGGCGACTTCAAGCGCGCCTGCGGCTCTCCCCGCACCTGCCAGCCGTGCTTGAAGCGCCCGATCTGGTAGGGGACGAAGCCGCCGCCGTGCACCATCAGGAAGTTGATGTTGGGATAGCGCTCGATCACGCCGCCGAACACGAGGGCTGCGGCCGCAATCGTCGTGTCGAGCGGATTGCCGATCAGGTTGACGAGGTAATAGGGCTTGAGCCGCTCTGCCCCGGCGACCCGGGTCGGATGCACCATGATGAAGGCGTGGAGCTCGTTGGCGGCGGCCCACAGCGGCTCGAGCGCCTCATCGTCGAGGTTGCGGCCTTCGACGTTGGAGCCGATCTGCGCGCCCTTGAGGCCGAGCTTGCGCATGGCGCGGCGCAGCTCGTCGGCGGCGAGCTTGGGCGCCTGCATCGGTAGCGTGGCGATGCCGATCAGCCGGCCGGGATGGGCGGCAACAGCCTTGGCGATCTGGTCGTTCTGCAGAGAAGCAAGCGTCGCTGTGAGCGCCGCATCCTGGTTGTAAAGGAAGGTTTGCGGCGTGTTGGAGACGACCTGCACGTCGATGCCGGCCGCGTCCATGTCGGCAAATCGCTTCTGCATGTCCCAGGCGCCGCGCGGGAACGGGCGATAGGCGCTGCCCGCCACGTCGAGGACGGCAAAGTCGTCGTCGATCCGCTCGAGCCGCGGCCCGATCGATGGCGCCTCCTTGCGCATGAGGGCCATCGTCTCTTGCGAGAGGATGTGGGCATGGGCATCGACAACGCGACCTTTGGTCATGCGGGCGTTCCTTTGTGCGGAGCGACATACCTTCGCCGGCTCTCCTATAGCTCTGCCCGCCGACGGAGCGAAGATCGATGCGACCGGCTCACGCCCCTTCCTTGAAGACGCGCTCGCGCCCCGAGCGGGCCGTCGGCGCGGCGAGGATGACGATCAGCACGGCCGTCAGGATCAGGAACGAGCAGCTGATCGGGCGCTCGACGAACACGCTTGGGTTCCCGTGCGAGATGACGAGCGCGCGGCGCAGGTTCTCCTCGATCAGCGGACCCAGGATGAAGCCGAGCAGCAGGGGCGCCGGCTCGCAGTTGAGGCGATAGAGCAGATAGCCGACGAAGCCGAACACGGTCGCCACCAGCACGTCCAGCGCGCTGTTGTTGATGCTGTAGACGCCGATGGCGCAGATGAGAAGGATCGCCGGGTAGAGGAAGCGGTAAGGCAGCGTCAGCAGCTTGGCCCAGATGCCCACGAGCGGCAGGTTGAGGACGACGAGGATCAGATTGCCGATCCACATGCTGGCCACGAGGCCCCAGAACAGCTCGGGCTTGTCGCGCATGAGTTGGGGCCCCGGATGCAGGCCGTGCATCATGAGCGCGCCGATCATCAGGGCCATGACGGCATTGGCCGGAAGCCCGAGCGTCAGCAGCGGGATGAACGAGGCCTGCGCCGCGCCGTTGTTGGCGGCTTCCGGCCCTGCCACGCCCTCGATGGCACCGTTGCCGAAGCGTTCGGGGTGGGCGGAGATCCTCTTCTCCAGCGCATAGGCCGAAAACGAGGCCAACACCGGTCCGCCGCCGGGGAGAATGCCGAGAGCCGACCCCAGCAGCGTCCCGCGCCAGGCAGCCGGCAGCATGGCGCGCAGCTCCTTGAGGCTGGGCCACAGGTTGCTGACGGCCTGCACGTAGGACCGTGCCGCGCCGCTGCGCTCCAGGTTCAGGATGGTCTCGCCGATGCCGAAGATGCCCATGGCGATCACGGCAAAATCGATGCCGTCGCCGAACTGGGGGATGCCGAACGTGAAGCGCGGCACGCTGGTATTGACGTCGATGCCGATCATGCCGAGCAACATGCCGACGAGGATCATGCCGATCGCCTTCGCCACCGAGCCATGGGCCAGGATCACCGCGGCGACCAGGCCGAACACCATCAGGGAGAAGTTGTCCGCTGGCCCGAACTGCAGCGCCACCTCCGCGAGCGACGGGGCGGCGAGGCCGAGCACCAGGGTGGAGACGGTGCCGGCCAGAAACGAGGCCAGCGCCGCCGTCGCCAGGGCCAGGCCGGCCTTGCCTTGGCGCGCCATCTGGTGGCCGTCGATGGCGGTGACGACGGAAGAGGATTCGCCCGGCAGATTGACCAGGATGGCCGTGGTCGAGCCGCCGTACTGTGCGCCGTAGTAAATGCCGGCCAGCATGATCAGCGCCGTCTGCGGCGCGAGGCCGAAGGTGAAGGGCAGCAGGATCGAGATGGTGGCGACCGGCCCCAGGCCCGGCAGCACGCCGATGACGGTGCCGAGCAGCACGCCGAGGAAGCCGTAGAGCAGGTTGATCGGCGCCAGCGCGACTGAGAAGCCGAGGCCGATGCTGGTAAGGACGTCCATATCGGACCGGCTACAGTCGCAGCAGCTTGATTGGGAGGCCGAGACCATAGAGGAAAAGGGCGGCGGCGCCCAGCGTCAGCCCCAGCGCCAGCAGGGCGGTCTCGAAGGGGGCGAACTCGCGATCGGCCACCCGCGCTGCCACGACCAGGAGGGTGCCCGCGGCGAGGAGGCCGAGGCGGTCGATGAGGAGCCCGAACCCGAACACGCCGGCCAGCACCAGCGTCAGCTGCCGCCAGCCGATGATGCCGAGCCGATCACCGGCCACGAACAACGATCGCAGGATCAGGATGCACCCAACGAGCGTCAGCGCGGAGCTGATGAGCAAGGGAAAATACCCAGGTCCCATCCGCGCCGCCGTGCCTGTGGCATAGCGCGACCCATAGACGATGGCGAACGCGCCGAGGGCGCCGAACAGGATGCCGGCCAGCAAGTCGGTCGTGAGCCGGACTTTCATGCCGATCTCCGTTCCCAGTCCCCTCTCCCCACTCTTCCGTGGGGA
>DATEVP010000206.1:0-3058 GCA_035258465.1 Hyphomicrobiaceae bacterium | reverse complement strand
GGCTGGTCGCCCCAGGCAAGCGAGTAGACGACGCCGGCCTCCCTGGCCTTGCGCGCCAGCAGCGGGCCTGCCAGCGCGTCGGCCTCCACGTTGACCATGACGATGTGCTTGCCGTTGGCGATCGCCGCCTGGCACAGCCTGATGCCGGTGGCCGGGTCGCCCGTCGCCTCGATGACGACCTCGATCTCGGGGTGCTGGATGACGGCCATGGCATCGTCGGTGACGAAGGTGGCGCCGCTTTTCAGTGCATCGGCGATGGACTTTGCCTCGGTCTGCTCCCTCGGCCAACCGACCTCGATCATGCGCTCCCTGGCGCGGGCCGGCATCAGGTCGGCGAGCCCTGTGAGGTGCATGCCGGTGGTCAGGCGCACCTGGGAGAGAAACATGGTGCCGAACTTGCCGGCGCCGATCTGGGCGATGCGGACGGGCCGGTTGGCGGCGGCGCGCTCCTTCAGCAGGAACGAGAGGTTCACGTTGGCAATTCCTTGGCTGGCTCGAGAGGTGGCAGGCTTGAACTGCAGCACAATCGCTCCTGCGGCACAAGGCGAAGACTGCGGGTGCCGAGGCGGCGGCAGCGACGCCCAAGCTCGGCCGCGATCCAACAACTACGCGGCGAAATAGTCCGTGATGAAGCGGCGGTAGATGCGGGTCAGCGTCAGCAGGTCGTCGACAGGCACGTGCTCGTCCACCTGATGCACCGTCGCATTGCGCAAGCCGATCTCGACCACGGGACAGAAATTCTTGATGAAGCGCGCGTCCGACGTGCCGCCGGTGGTGGTGAGCGCGGGCGACCGGCCCGTCACCGCGCGCACGGCCTCCGCCATGGCATTCACCAGCGGACCGGGCTTGGTGAGGAACACATCGCCCGTCCCCGACAGCGTGATCGTGAACTTGGCGCCCAGCTCCTGGGCGACCTTCTCGCAATGATCCCGCATCCACGCCTCGATCCTGGCGGGGGTGTGCAAATCATTGAAGCGGATGTTGAAATTGACGCGGGCGAAGGCCGGGATGACGTTGGTCGCCGCATTCGGCACCGAGATGATCGTCGCCTGCACGCTGGTGGGCTCGAAGTGCTCGGTGCCGGCATCCAAGGGCTTGGCGCAGATGCGATCGATGATGCGGGCGAGCTTCGGCACGGGATTGTCGGCGTTCTGCGGATAGGCCGCGTGCCCCTGCTTGCCGTGCACGACGATCTCGGCGTTCATGTAGCCGCGCCGGCCGATCTTGATCTCGTCGCCTACGTCCTTCAGGCTCGCGGGCTCGCCGACCACGCAGGCATCGATCGTCTCGCCGCGCGCCTTGAGCCAGGCGAGCAGCTTGGGCGTGCCGTTGATGGCGTGCGCCTCCTCGTCGCCGGTGATGAGGAAGGAGAGGGAGCCGCGCTTCAGCCCGCCGCTGGCCTTGAGATAGTCGAGCGCCGCCGCCGCGAAGCAGGCAATCCCACCCTTCATGTCGGCGGCACCGCGGCCGTAGAGGACGCCGTCGTCGATCACGCCGCCGAACGGCGGACGCGTCCAGGCCTTCTCGTCGCCCGTGGGCACGACGTCCGTGTGCCCGGCAAAGCACAAATGCGGCGCACCGGAGCCGAGCCGGGCGTAGAGGTTCTCGACATCCGCCGTGCCGGGCTCGGTCATGGTGAGCCGGTGGCATGTGAAGCCCGCGGGCGCCAGCACGCTCTCCAGCAACGTCAGCGCGCCGCCTTCCGCCGGCGTCACGCTCGGGCAGCGGATCAGCGCCTGGGCGAGGTCGACTGGGTTCAGGGGGTCTAGGGCCATGTGCTCGTTCAGCTCTTTGCGGGGCAGGCGGCGATGGGCAGTCGTCAGTAGAACGAAATCGTTGCCTATTGCCTACTGCCGATTGCCTGTTTCTAGCGTTCCGGCCAGCCCGTATCGATTGGCGCCGCGCGTGCCGGGCCAGGCGGCGATGACGGCAAGAGCCGCCCCGCCAGCGAAGGACAGATACTCGATCGCCGTTCCGAGCAGCGATCCTGCCAAACCCAATGCCAGCGCGCCGGAATTGGCGATCTCAGGCGCCGCAGCCAGCAGCAGCCACCAGCCCGACGCGCCGAAGTCGTGCAGGCGCTTCACCAGCAGCGGTGCAATCGGGAAGAATCCGAGCGCGAGGATGGCGATACCGGCAACGCCTTCCGAGCGCGGAGGCGCAATTACCTGCGCCAGCAGACGCTCGATGCCGGCATAGACCAGTAAGGCGATCGCGAACACCGGCAGGCCCCACATCAGCAGCATGGCGCGCGACAGGCGACCTCGGAAACCGAGCAGGATCTGGCCGGGGCTCAACGAGGCACCGCCGGCGCAGTCGCAGCGACCGACGGCGCGGCCGCCTCGGCCGGGGCCGTCGCCGCCAGGATCATGATCTTCTGCCAGATCTTCTGCGAAAGCCCGGCGGCGATGCGCTCGAGGTCGCTCACCACCTCGACGATGACCGCATCGGGAAAGCCTTGCGCATAGAGCACGGCCACCTTGGAGGCGAGCGACAGCATCTCGGCGCAATAATCCAGATAGCGCGTCAGCTCGAAGCGGGTCAGCGTGCGCGCCGGCGAGGAGGCGGTCTTGCCGGCGATGCTGACCTCGGCGCTCGGGTCCTTGGTGAGCTGGTGCATGTCGATGACGTGCACGATGGAGCGAAGCTCGTGCAGCGCCTTGAGCGCGCGCCGGCGCTTGAGGCGCACCTCGAGCGTCACCAGGAAGAACAGCGCCGCACCCGTGAGCACGACCAAATTCGCGGCCGCCTCGAGGCCCTGCACAACGCTGAAGACGCTGTCGGAGGCGGTGCGCGAGAAGTCGATCTGGCGCGCGATCCACAGCAGCGCACCGGCTCCCCCCGCCAGCAAAGCGGCGATCGCCACCCTCAGCGGCACGTTGCGGCGCGAAATCCGTTCGGCCCGGACGGAGCTCTCCTTGGCCATCGCCAGCAGCTCGGCGCAGACGCCGCCGAGGCCGGCACCGGGGAAGCGCTCCGAGATGCGCTGGTGCAGCACCCGGATCGTGTCGATGACCTTGTCGGGGTCGAGCGCGCGATAGGTGCGCATCGGCATGGG
>DATEVP010000205.1:0-4037 GCA_035258465.1 Hyphomicrobiaceae bacterium | reverse complement strand
ATCAGCCGCGCGTTGTAGACGATGTCGAACAGCACCTTCTTCGGCAACGCATCCTTGACGACGGCCAGCGCCAGGAACGGGAACAGGCCGCCCGCCGCTTCCGGCAGGCCGAGCGTGGCATCGTCGGCGACGACGGCCAGGTCGCAGGCGACAAGGATGCTGAAGCCGCCGGCGTGCGCGTTGCCGTTGACGGCGGCGATCAGGGGCTTGCCGAGGCGTGCGAAAGCATGGTGCATGTCGATGAACGCACGCGCGAACTCCATGCGCCCCGCCGTGGCCGCGCCAGCGCCCTGCCAGTCGCCGCCGAGGCAAAAGACGTCGCCGCGGCCCGTGATCACGCAGGCCCCGATCTCGGGGTCCCGCCGCGCCTGCTCCAGGGCCGCCGCGATCTCCTCGCCCATCTGCTGGCTGACCCGGTTGCCGTGCTCCGGCCGGTCCATGGTCAGGATGGCGATACGTCCGCGGCGGGTGACCTCGAGCTGGGGCATCGGCTCATTTCCGTTTTGTCCTGGCCTGCAAAGGGTAGGACAACGCGCAGGCCTCGGAAATGAAAAAGCGAGGGGGCCGGCGCGCCCGGGGCCCCTTCAGTGGGAGGCAGCGCGGTCCTGGAAATACGTGTCGAGCTCGTCCTCGATGTTGCTTGCCGCCTTGCGCCAGTCGCCGCGGTGGAACATCGACGGCCGGTCGTTGGCGGCCGCGAGAGGCCTGGGGGCGGACTCGGCGTAGCTCAACGGGGCAGCGGGCTCGCGCGCGGCCGGGAACGCGCCGATCCGCGACGCCAGGCTCTGCAACTCGAGCAGGATGGCGCCGCGCCGGGCCTCGTGCTCGGTGGTGATGGAGCGCACATCCTGCAGCAGCCTGTGGTCGACGCGGGTCAAGGCCTCGCCGAGCGCGCGCACGAGCGCCTGCTCCCTCTCGGCGATCTCGGTCAGACGCGTGCGCATCTCATCGACGAGCTGAATCATCTTCGACATGCAAGGTGTCCCCAGCGGTTGGTTCGAGGTCGAATCACGGACACAGGAATGTCAGGTTTCATTCGGACAAAAATGAGAACGCATCGGCGCATATGCATCGCGACACCGGCGCGTGCACGGCGGCCGCGCTCACGAAGAGCAACTGGATGTCAGCGTGAGGAATGGAAGGGATCAGTTGCCGAGCTGCAGATAGAGCGCGGCGCAAATGCCCGCTGCGGCCGTGGTGCAGGCGAGGCCGACCAAGAAGCGCCGCAGGCCTCGCTGCCGGCGCCGCGTCTTTTCCATGCGGGCGATGAGCGCGTCCTGCTCGGCCTCGCTCATGGCCTGCCATTGCTCGAAGGGCGGGAATGCCGGCGTCGAGGAGAGCATCGGGCCCTCTCCAGGTAAACGGATCGAATCGCCGGCATGATACGCGATGCGGGGCCGCTCCCCTTGCATGGCGTACTGATCATTTCCCTGATCAAGCCGTAGAGCTGCGAGGCTTGAAAACTGTGACCGTATGAGCTATAGCTCATATGGCGAGGGATGAATGCGCCTCTTCGCAACCAAGTGGTTCATGCGGTTCGCAAGGAGTGAGCGCATCGCCGACGGCGCCCTGCGTGAAGCCATTGATCGGGCCGAGCGGGGTTTGGTCGATGGCGATCTCGGCCGCGGACTGATCAAGCAACGCGTGGCGAGAGCGGGGCAAGGTCGTTCCGGTGGCTTTCGCGTTTTGATCGCCTACCGAGAGGGCCAGCGCGCCGTGTTTCTCTACGGCTTTGCCAAGAGTGAGCGCGACAACATCCGGCCCGACCAGCTTGCGATCTGGCAAACGCGGGCGCAGGAGGTTCTCGCTGCTGGGGACGATGCGATGGATGGGTCCGTCGCCGATGGCGACTTAGCGGAGGTGGATTGTGCCTAGGAAAAAGAAAATCAGCCGGATGGACCAGGCGTTGCTGGAAACCACCCGCGATTTTCATCGCGCCGGCCTGACGTCCGACGCCGAGCTTGAGAAGATCACGGTGCGCGTGCTGGGCAAGAACGCTCTTCCCACTGCACCATCGCTCACGAGCGACGAGATCAAGAAGGTGCGCGCGCGGGCGCGGCTGAGCCAAGCCGTGCTCGCCTCCTACCTGGGGGTCACGGTCGGATATCTCTCGCGGCTGGAACGCGGGGACATATCACCGAGCCGTCCGGTTGCGCGGCTTCTGGACATCATCCGCCGCAAAGGCCTCGAAGCCATTCAATAGGGCGCTATAGGGGCCGCCTTAGGCGTTGCCGCGGTCCTCGCGCCACACGCCGATCTTTTCCTGCACGGGGCGGTCGGAGAAGCTGAAGAGCACGCAGTCGCCGCTCTCCGCCTCGTGCACGACGGGCTTCCAGCTGGGCGCGACGAAGATGTCCTTGGGGCCCCAGGCGAAGCTCTCCTCGCCCACCCGGGTGCGGCCGCGCCCTTCCACGGCGACGAACACTGTGGCGTCGGTCGAACGGTAGCGGCTGGTCTTGAAGCCCTTGGGCAGCAGCTGGATGAAGGTGCCCATGGTGGGCATGGCGTGGTCGCCGGTGGTGGGGTTGGTGTAGCGCATCTTGATGCCGTGGCAGGGGTCGCAGTCGCCGGCCTTGGCGAGCTGGTGCAGCGCCGCCCGCGTGCGCTCGTAGGGGTAGTTGAAGATGGGCGAGGTGGCCGGCCGCGCGCGGCTGTCGACGGGCAGAAGGTTGGCGCCGTAGCGCGCGCTTGAATCGCCCACAGGTTTGCCGATCGGCTGCTCCTCGTCCTCGTGCCGCTCGATGAAGGAGGCGTCGAGCATCTGGATCATGGGGATGTCGAGGCCGTCGAGCCAGAACATCGGCTCGTCGGTGTCGTTGCCGTGGTCGTGCCAGGCCATGTAGGGGGTGATGACGAAATCGCCAGGCGCCATCAGCGTGCGCTCGCCGTCGACCGACGTGTGGGCGCCCTTGCCCTCGAGCACGAAGCTCAGCGCCGACTGCGAATGGCGGTGGGCGGGCGCCACCTCGTGCGGCATGACGAGCTGCACGCCGGCATAGAGCGAGGTGGTGATCTTGGATTGGCCGCGCATGCCGGGGTTCTCCAGGATCAGCACGCGGCGCTCGGCCTCCTTGGCGGTGATCAGCGCGCCGGCCTCCAGCATCGCCTTGCGGATCTCGTCGAAGCGCCAGAGCGCGGGCACGCAGGCGCTCTTGGGCTCCGGTGTGATCAGATTGCCGAGCACGCTCCACAGCGGCGTCATGTTCTGCTTGTCGATGCGGGCGTAGAAGGCCTTGCGCTCGGGCGTCTCGACGGGTGCGTGGTCCATGCGCCGGGCCTTTCTTCTGGCCCCGAGATGTTGGGGCGCCGGTTGAGAGAGATCGACTGTAATTGCGAGGGCGAGCGGGGTCCAGCCGGGGTGGGTGGCCGGCGGGCCGCTCAAGCCTTGCGCGCGAGCAAGGCCTGGCGGTCGATCTTGCCGGTGCCGGTCTTCGGCAGCTCGCCCAGGTACTCGACCAGGCGCGGGTATTTGTAGGGAAGCAGGCGGCCCTTGACGTAGTCCTGGAGTAAACGCGTGGTCTCTACCGAGGCGGCCGCGCCCTCGCTCAGCACGACGAAGGCCTTGAGAGCGGTGAGCTGGTTCTCGTGCGCCACGGCGAGGACGGCGCACTCGCGCACGGCCGGGTGATCAGCCAGGCACAGCTCCACCTCCAGCGGGTAGACCCATTGGCCGGAGACTTTGACGAGGTCGTCGGCGCGGCCCCGGAAGAAGTGGAAGCCGTCTGCGTCGCGCACGAAACGGTCGCCGGTGTAGATCCAGCCGCCCTCGCGCATGGTCTCGGCGGTCCTGTCTGGGCGGTTCCAATAGCTAGGGCTGTTGGAGTCGCCGCGCACCCACAGGATGCCTTCCTCGCCCTCGTTGACCTCGCGGCCATCGCCGTCCTTCAGGACCACCTCGTAGCCCGGCACACGCTTTCCCGCCGCGCCCAGCTTCTTCGTGTGCGGCGCGTTGGAGAGATAGATGTGCAGCACCTCGGTCGAGCCGAGCCCCTCCATGATCTCGAGGCCCGAGATGCCCTTCCATGCATTGAAGATTT
>DATEVP010000204.1:0-8207 GCA_035258465.1 Hyphomicrobiaceae bacterium | reverse complement strand
GCCTGGGCAAGCCGATGCTGGCGCTGCCGATCGCCGTGCTGGCCTCGATCAACTTCGTCCTGATGTGCTTCAATCTGATGCCGGCCTATCCGCTCGACGGGGGCCACACGCTGGATGCCTGGCTCGGCGCGCTACTGGGGCCGGTGTGGTCCGTGCGCATCGTTGCCGGGCTGGGGCTGGTGGTAGCCATCGGCCTCGCCCTCTACGCCCTGCCGACCGGGATCTTCATGCTGTTCGTCGCCGTGTTCCTGGCCCAGGCGAACTGGGAGGCCCTGCGAAGCGTCCGGGGCTCGCGGTGGCGGTAGGGCGGCGCAGGCTATCGGCTCCACTCCTTGACGACCACATAAGCCAGGGCGCCAAAGAGGATGACCGGCGAGACCTTTTGGCCGATCCACCCCAGCGCGAAAACCCACGCCCCCAGCTGGAACGCCGGCTGGTAGATGTGCAGCAGCACGGGCAGGCTCAGCAGCACCAGCAGGACCAGGATCACCCGTTTCATGCGTCCCTCTTTCGGTTGTGCCGGGGCCAATCTAGCGCCGCTCAGGGCGGGTCAGGTAGGGGGGCGAGGCGGCCCTGCCGACTTTGAAGGGCCGCAATCCTGGGCGATTGGAACGCAGCGACGATAACGAGTGTTTAGCTTACGCTTGGCAATATCGGCGCCGCGGGCCGAAGATGGCCTCCTCGTGTCCAATCCCTGCAGGGTCAGAATGATGTACCGCCTGAAGCCTCGACGTGATGTAGCTGCGCTTGCCGCTGCGGCCCTGCTGGCCGTGACCTTCGCCGGTCCGGCCGAGGCCCAAAGGCGCCTGGACCCTCGTCAGGAGGATTTCAGCCTCCCCCTCTCCCGCACGGCCGGGCCGCCGGTCCTGGCGGTCGTGTCGCTCAGCGGCCAGCGGGTGACCATCTACGATGCCGAGGGCCAGATCCTGCGGGCGCCGGTGTCGACCGGCCAGACCGGCTATGAGACGCCGGCCGGCATCTTCAGCATCCTGGAGAAGAACCGGGAGCACTACTCCAACCTCTATGACGATGCCGAGATGCCGTTCATGCAGCGCATCACCTGGTCGGGCATCGCGCTTCATGCCGGCGTGCTGCCGGGGCACCCCGCCTCGCACGGCTGCATCCGCATGCCCTACCGCTTCGCCGAGCAACTGTTCGAGCTGACCCAGAAGGGCATGCGCGTCGTCATCGTGCGCGATGACATGGCACCCGCCGAGTTCGCCCATCCTGCCCTCTTCAAGCCAGGCCCCATCCGGTCCGAGGTCGTCCTTGCGTCAGCGGCGGACAGTGCCTCCAGCAGCACGGACGCGCCGCCCATGCGGCTCGGCACGCAGCCGGCCGATGCGACGACGGCGCGCTCTCAGACCTGGAGAGCGATCGCGGCGGCCAAGGCGGCTGCCGCGGCCGACGCCGCGAGGAAATCGGAAGAGGCGAGGAAGGCCGCCGCAAGGGCAGCGTTGAATGCGGCGCGACACGTGAAAAACCTGCGCGGGGCCGAAAACGCGGTGCGCAGGGCCGAGGCGCGAGTGAAAGATGCCGAGCGCGTGCTCGCGACGGCAAGCCCACCGCCGGCGGCGATGGAGAAGGCCGAGGAGGTGAAGGCCAAGGCGGCCGAGTGGCTCACCGCCACGCTGGCGCAGCTCGACGGGGTCAGGGCCGAGGCGCAGCCGCTGATCGATGCGGCGGCGGCAGCACGCGAGGCGGCGAAGGCGGCGGAGGTCGCCCATACGACAGCCCAGAGCGAGGCCAAGCTGGCTGCGGCCAAGCTGGCGCCGGTGTCGGTGTTCATCAGCCGGAAGACGCAGCGCCTCTACGTGCGGCAGGCCTTTCAGCCTATTTTCGAAAGCCCGGTGACGTTCCGCGATCCCGACGCGCCGATCGGCACCGTCATCTATACGGCGCTGAGCTACACCAACGAAGGGGCCGACGTGCGCTGGAACGCGCTGGCCATGTACGCCAACGCCACCAACCCGGACACCGCGCCCAAGCCGGTATCGCGTCGCGGCGGCAATCGCGACATCGAGGCGGCACCGACCGACACGCATGCCGCCAAGGCGGCGCTGGAGCGCGTTTCCATTCCGCAGGAGGCGATCGAGCGCATCAACGAGGTCATGTCGCCCGGGTCTTCGCTGATCATTTCCGATGAAGGTCCGAGCCGGGAGACCGGCAAGGGCACCGACTTCGTCGTGGTGATGAGCGACGAGCCGCAGGGCGCGCTGAAAATCCGCAAGCGCAATCCCTACTCCAACTACGGCTACGATCGCGGCTACGGATACGATCGCGGTTTCCGCTATCGCGGCTACTACGGCCGCAGCCCCTTCTCCTCGTGGTGAGGCGCGCTGGCTCGCCGGTTAAGCGGGACGGCGACGGCTTGCTCCTAACGCACCGCGGCCGCGGCCCCGCGACCGGCGACGCGGCCCGAGAAGATGCACCCGCCGAGGAACGTGCCTTCGAGCGCGCGGTAGCCGTGCATGCCGCCGCCGCCGAAGCCCGCCACCTCGCCCGCGGCGAAGACGTTGCCCAGCGGCGAGCCGTCTGATTTCAGCACCCGCGCCGAGAGATCGGTCTCGAGCCCGCCCAGCGTCTTGCGCGTCAAGATCCACAGCTTGACCGCGATCAGCGGCCCGGCGGCGGGGTCGAGGATGCGGTGCGGCCTGGCCACGCGGATCAGCTTGTCGCCGAGGTAATTGCGGGCGCCGCGGATGGCCGCGATCTGCGCGTCCTTGCTGTAGGCGTTGTCGATCTCGCGGTCGCGCGCACGGATCACCCGCTCCAGCTCGCCAGCATCGATCAGGTCCTCGCCGGAAAGCTTGTTCATGCGCTTGACGAGGTCGCTCAAGTTTCGCTCGACGATGAAGTCGGCCCCTTTCTCCATGAAGGCGCGCACGGGCGGAGGCGCGCCGCCCGCCCGCCGGCTCTTGATCACCCGCAGCCAGCTCTTGGAGGTGAGGTCGGGGTTCTGCTCGGAGCCCGACAGCGCAAACTCGCGCTCGATGATCTTCTGGCTCAGCACGAACCAGGAATAGTCGTAGCCCGTCTTCATGATGTGCTCGAGCGTGCCCAGCGTGTCGAAGCCGGGAAACAGCGGCACCGGCAGCCGGCGCCCGCGCGCGTCGAGCCACACGGAAGAGGGGCCCGGCAAGATGCGGATGCCGTGCCTGGTCCAGATCGGGGCCCAGTTGCGGACGCCTTCGGTGTAATGCCACATGCGGTCGCGGTTGATGACGCTGGCGCCGGCGCGCTCGGCGATCTCGAGCATGCGCCCGTCGACATGGTCCGGCACGCCGCAGATCATGCGTTGCGGCGGGGAGCCCAGGCGCTGGGGCCAGCTCTTGCGCACGAGATCGACATTGCCGCCGATGCCGCCGGAGGTGACGATGACGGCCTGCGCCTCGAGGGCGAAGTCGCCGACCACCTTGCGTGAGCTGGCAAACCCGCGCTCAATTGTGCTGGGCTCCAGAACCTCGCCGCGCACGCCGTCGATGGCGCCGGCGGTGGCGGTGAGCTCGCTCACACGATGGCGAAAGCGCAGCGACACCAGCCCCTGCTTGGCACCCTCGCGCACGCGCGCAACGAACGGCTCGATGATGCCGGGCCCCGTGCCCCAGGTGACGTGGAAGCGCGGCACCGAGTTGCCGTGCTCGGTTGCGAGGTAGCCGCCGCGCTCGGCCCAGCCGACGACGGGAAACCAGCGCAGGCCCTTGGCGCGGAGCCAGGCGCGCTTCTCGCCGGCCGCGAAGGCGACATAGGCTTCGGCCCACCGGCGCGGCCAATGGTCCTCCTTGCGGTCGAAGCCGGCGGAGCCCAGCCAGTCCTGCAGCGCGAGGTCATGGGAGTCGCGGATGCGCAGGCGCCGCTGCTCGGGCGAGTCGACGAAGAAGAGGCCGCCGAGCGACCAGAACGCCTGGCCGCCGAGGCATTGCTCGGGCTCCTGGTCGAGCAGGATCACCTTGGCTCCCGCGTCTATCAGCTCTGAGGTGGCGACGAGCCCGGCGAGGCCCCCGCCGACCACGATCACGTCCGCGTCCATGGTCGCCCCCAAGTTAGCGCGCCGAGCGTCCGACGCCGTTAGCCGAATTGTGTTTGCGCTCCGCCCATGACTTGATCCGGGCTCAGCCCGGGCGAGCCGCGGCCCTCAGCTTCCGCCGCCTTGATCAGCGTGACAATGCGCCGAGCGATCGGTGTAGCCGTGCCGGTCTTGTCTCCCAAGCCAACAATGGCACCTTGCAGATAGTCGATCTCGGTGGTGCGGCGCCGGTGCAAGTCTTCCCACATCGAGGAGCGAGCCTCCGGATCAATCGACATCATGCGTCGCGCCACGATCCGAAAGAGGGCATCTGGCAGGCGCAACACTGTGGGCATCAGCCGTGGCGGCACCTGTTCGACGCGCGCGGGTCGAATGCCTGCCGCGGCGAGCACCGCGAACGCCTCATCGACTTGCGCGGCGAGCACACGCCGCCACCCGCGATTCCCAAGCTGCGAGACGAGCGGCAAACCCGATAGCGCGTTCAGCGCATTATTCAGATTGAGAAGCAGCTTGCCCCAGAGCACCGCAGGCATGTTCTCGCGTGCCCTGACCCGCACCCCGGTCACGCTGAGCGCATCGCTCAGCCCTGCCACTTCGCTCCCGATCAGGATGGAGCCACCGGTGGCCCGATGGAACCGCGGCGGGTCTGCGTCGCTGAATTGCGCGACATGGAAATTGACCACGCCCGGCACGACGACGCACCCCACACCGAGGCGGCCGCGCAGAACGTCCACGTTGCCGACTCCGTTCTGCAGGCTTACGACCACCGGACGCGCCTTGGCATGTTGGGCGATCAGATCCGCGATCTCAGCGGTCGCACCGCTCTTTACAGTAACGAGAATGATCTCGGCATTCTCCAACGCCGGAGCCGGTTCGGTGGTGAGCTTCAGAGAACCTGCCGGCAGTGCTCGATCCGCGCCCTCGAGGTCGGAAATGCGCAAGCCCCGCCGTCCGATGGCATCGGCTAATGCCGGCCGCAGCAGGAGCGTGACGTTGCGCTGGGCTAACGCGAGACAGCCGCCCACGTAGCAGCCGATGCTGCCGGCGCCGGCGACGGTAATGCGAGACTGCAGACCTGCCGCCATGTTCCGATACAGCCCGCGCCGAGAAATGATCCGACCTTAGTCGGCCCCGGTTACCTCGCCCAAGCCTTTTGCGGTCGATGGCGACATCGCCGCCCTCCCGGTCGTATAAAGCCTTTGGCCCGAGAAGGCCCTCAAGGGCATCAAGGGCAAGCGCTCACCTATCGAAAAGCTCGTGGGGCCAGACCCGGAGCATGATCGGCGGTTGCACCGTCGCGCCGAGGCAAACACTCAGCTAGAGTTGTTTCCGCTCCCCGAGAAAAAGCCGCGTCGCCGCTCAGGTTAACCATTGACTAATGATTCGTACCTATCATATTGATAGGTACATGGCCAAGCCGCCACCTAAGCTGAGTAAGCAGCAAGCGTTGGCCGTGATCCGTGAGTTTGCCAAGAACAGCAGGGATGTCTTTCCTGTTGGTCATGCCAGGCAGCGGTTGAACCAACACAAGTTCTCGCGGCGGCAGATGATGATCTGCCTGCAAAAGGGAGTCATCACCGAGGGGCCAGCCCTCAACAGTCGTGGTCATTGGCAAGTCAATGTTACCCGTTTGGCAGCCGGTGAGGAAATGACGTGCGTGGTCGTGATCGAGTGGGATCAGCAGTTGGTTGTCCGCACGGTCTTCTAGAGGAGCAATGATGTACCACTACATCGACAGTGGCCTAGATAACGTCGTCCTTGAGAGCGGTTATCGGGAGATCGATACCCCCTACGGGCGCGGCGTCAGCATTGACAATCTCGATGCTCTGCATTTGGCCATTGGTAAGTGGCTGCTCAATGTTCCCAAGCTCAACGGTGCTGAGTTCCGGTTTCTGCGGCACGAACTGGACATGTCGCAAGGCCGCCTCGCCCGCCTGCTGGGTGAGAAGGAGCAAAACATTGGCCGATGGGAGCGGGCGCGCGACCGCCCAGTTAATCCATCGGCCGACAAGGTGATCCGCGCCCTCTACTCAGAGTTCATTGGCGGCAACGCCACGCTTCGTCAGCTCATCGAAGCACTTGCAGACCGCGACGACCGGCAGGCAGCCGAATTGCGTCTTACGCCCACCAAAAAGGGATGGGCGGTCACCGAGCACAAGCTTGCTGCCTGATAAGGCGGCGGCGATCCCTGAAGGCAGACGTGAACCAATAGCTCACGTCTGCGCCGCCAGACCGTTCATCCCATACCGCAACTCCTCCGCAGAATTGGACCTGTTGTCCAAGGCTGACAATCCTCCGAAACAGACTTGCAGTATTATGCACTGCGTCGTACCTTATAGGCATAATATTGCATGATCGGCTGCAGGGGGTTCAACCTTGCCGCGTTGCACCGTCATGCTGGGAGCGAAGCGCGATGGCCAAACGCATCGATTTTCAGACGGAGCCGGCCCGCTATCGGCACTGGAAGCTGAGATTCGACGGCGAGATGGCCGAGCTCATCATGGACGTCGACGAGAACGCGGGGCTCTTCGAGGGCTACCAGCTGAAGCTCAACTCCTACGACCTCGGCGTCGACATCGAGCTGGCCGACGCCGTGCAGCGGCTGCGCTTCGAGCACCCCGAGGTCAAGGTGGTGGTGCTGCGCTCGGGCAAGGACCGCGTGTTCTGCGCCGGCGCCAACATCCGCATGCTGGCCGGCTCCTCGCACGCCCACAAGGTCAACTTCTGCAAGTTCACCAACGAAACGAGGAACGCCATGGAGGACGCGAGCCGCAGCTCCGGGCAGAAGTACATGTGCGCAATCCGCGGCACGGCGGCCGGTGGCGGCTACGAGCTCGCGCTCGCCACAGACCACATCCTGCTCGCCGACGACGGCAATTCCACCGTCGCGCTGCCCGAGCTGCCCCTGCTGGCGGTGCTGCCTGGCACCGGCGGGCTCACCCGCGTCACCGACAAGCGCAAGGTGCGCCGCGACCTGGCCGATGCCTTCTGCGCCGTCGAGGAGGGCGTGAAAGGCGCTCGTGCCGTGAAATGGCGCCTGGTCGACCAGGCGGTGCCGAATTCCAAGTTCGACCAGGCCGTGAAGGATACTGCCAAGAAGCTGTCTGCGCAGTCCGACCGCAGCGGCGCGGCCAAGGGCATTGCGCTGACGCCGATCGCGCGCGCCTTCGCGGACAACGCCGTCACCTATTCGAGCGTGAAGGTCGACATCGACCGCGATACCCGGCGCGCGATAATCACCATCCAGGGCCCGAGCGCGCCGCCGCCCGTTTCCCCCGAGGCCATGGTGGAGCAGGGGGCCTCGTTCTGGCCGCTGCGGCTCGCCCGCGAGCTGGACGATGCCGTCCTGCACCTGCGCCTCAACGAGAGCGAGATTGGTGTCCTGATCTTCAAGGCGCAGGGCGACGGCACGGTAGCGCTCGCCTACGACGCCTTCCTCGACGCCAACAAGGACCATTGGCTCGCCCGCGAGGTGCTGCACTACTGGAAGCGGGTGCTGAAGCGCGTCGATCTCACCTCGCGCTCGCTGGTGGCGCTGGTCGAGCCCGGCTCCTGCTTCGCCGGCACGCTGGCCGAGCTCATATTCGCCTGCGACCGCTCCTTCATGCTGACGGGCTCGTTCCAGGGTGACAATCGCCCGCCCGCCACGCTGATGCTGTCGCGGCTCAACTTCGGCGCCTATCCGATGAGCAACGATCTGTCGCGGCTGGCGACGCGCTTTCTCGGCGAGCCCGCGAGCGTGGAGAAGGCACAGGCCGAGATCGGCAAGCCGCTGCCGGCGGAGGCTTGCGACAGCCTCGGCCTGGTGACCAGCGTGCTCGATCACATCGATTGGGACGACGAGGTGCGCATCTTTCTCGAGGAGCGCGCTTCCTTCTCCGCCGACGGCCTAACCGGCATGGAGGCGAACCTGCGCTTCGGTGGGCCCGAGACCATGGAAACCAAGATCTTCGGCCGTCTCACCGCCTGGCAAAACTGGATCTTCCAGCGCCCCAACGCCGCCGGCGCAGAGGGCGCGCTGAAACGTTACGGCACCGGGGTGAAGGCGAACTTCAATCCGGAAAGGATTTAGGCGTGAAGTGGTGAAATCGCCAAATCGTGAAATCGACTTCACGACCTCACGAATTCACGGCTTCACGCCCGCAACAACGAAGACTAGCCAAGGACGCAGCCCATGCCC
>DATEVP010000203.1:0-6011 GCA_035258465.1 Hyphomicrobiaceae bacterium | reverse complement strand
CGTGCGCCCCTCTTGCGCACGGGAGAGGCGGTGCAGCAGCCGCGCGTGGCTGACCGCTGCTCGCAGCTGCAGGACCCGCGCCTCTTGCCGTCGCGCGATCGACATGGCGTTTGCGAAAGATGTCTCGGCAGCGGACGGTGTGGCATCGGGCGGCAACAGGAATGCCTCTCCCCGAACCCGCTCGATTTCCGCATCCCACGCCCTGGTGCCCAGCCCTCTCGGCTGGCCGGCCTTGTCGAGCGCGTTCAGGGCTTCGAGCTTGTCGCCGAGGCGGATTTGGATCTCGGCGAGTTGCACGTGGAAACCGCGCGCGCCGAGCCCAGTGCCGGTCTGCTCGAGCAGGGCAAGGCCGTCACGCATCTGGCGGGCGCCGGGCGCCCAGGCACCCGCTGTTGCCATCGCCCATCCTTGCTGGATCGTGCCTATGGTCTCGTAATAAGCATACGAGTTGCGGCGCGAGATGCTGATCAGCTCTCCTGATAATTGGTTAACCGCGACGTTGTCCCGGAGCAGCAGATAGACCCGGCAGGCAAATGCCAAGGCGTTGACATGCGTATAGATATGCGGGGCATCGCGGGATCGGGCTTTCGCCAGCGCGACGTTCTCGCGGATCAGGCGGATTGCGTCGTCGGCGCGCCCCATGAAGGCCAGGGCGTGAGCGAGGTAGGAACGGCAAAATATGCCGGGGTTCTGGCCGTGGGTGAAGAAATGCGGCTCATCGAATTCGGGTCGGGTCAGCGCAACACCCCGCTCGAGTAACGTCCGCGCCTCGTCGAACCGACCCATGTTCATCTGCACCATGCCGTTGGCGAGATAGGCATCGACCCGAGGCTGATCGGGATGCTGCTCCGACGACTGCATGAGGGCCTGCGCGAACCGGCCGGCGCTCGGAAGGTCCCCCTTGACCAGGTTGGAAAGCATCAATCCGAAATCGACATTGAAGCGCAGCAGCGTCTCGCCCAGCGCGTCGCAGAGACTGCCGGCGCGCATGTACTTGCGCTCCACCTCCGGAGCGGCATAGCCCTGGGTCGAGCCTAGCGCCGCCGCCAGCTGCATGGTGAGCTCCAGCTCGAGGGCGAGGCGGCCGGGCTCTTCCGGCAACTCACCAACGATCGCGAGCGCCTTGCCCAGCAAATTCGCGGCCTCGACTTGCGCCGATCGCTCGAACGCAATTTCGGCTGCGCGCTTCCATTCCTCGATTGCGTCCCGGTGCGCGTCGCCGAGCGCGTAGTGCTCGGCGATCACATCATGCGTGATGCTCGCATCGCCGCTTTGCCTGGCCCTGAGCTCCTCGGCGATCCTCAGATGCATAGTCTTGCGCGTGCGCCGGAGCAGGGACTGGTAGGCGGCATCCTGGATCAAGGCGTGCTTGAACACGAAGCCGACGCCGGCCGGCGTGTCGCTGCGCGCGATCAATTCCGCCTTGATCAGGCTTTCCAGGCGCGGCAGCAGCCGGTCGCCGGGAACGGCCATGATCTTTGACAACAGGCCGAGAGAGAATTCAGGCCCGATCACGGCCGCGCTTTGCGCAACTTCACGGGCGGGGCCGAGCTGATCGAGACGCACCAGCAAATAGCCGCTCAGCGTCGCGGGGATGGATTGCAGGCGCGAGCCTTCGACGGCTTCCGCCGCCTCGCCCGTCTGCAGATCCACCATGCCCTTGGTAAGCTCTTCGATGTAGAGCGGATTGCCTTCCGCCCGCCGCACAATGGTCTCCACCATGGAGGCCGTCAGCGGCCGTCCCCTCGTGGCCTCTTGAACGAGCTGCTTGCTTTCCGGTACGCCGAGCTGAGACAGCGTGCACAAGTTGACGTGGCGTTGTTCCAGCCATACCGCCTCGAGCTTGCTGCCGTTGCTGCCCGTGGGTGTGGCATGGGAGGAGCCGTTGGTGCGCAAGGTCGCGATGATCAAGGCGCGAGAACCTTGCGCCCACGAAACCAGGTGTCCAAACAGCTGCTTCGAGGTGGGGTCCAGCCATTGCAGATCTTCGAATATCAGCAGCAGCGACCGATCCGCGGCGAAGGAGCCGATCCAGGCCTGCAGAGCCTCGAGCGTGCGTTGCCGCCGCTCACGCGAGCCAATGCCCGGATCGGATCCAGCCTTGATGCCGAGCAGATCGGCAATGAACGGACGCCCTTCAGCCTCCAGGGCCGACTTGTCGAGGAGGCTGTGCAGCTTGGAAAGCTTGAGCTCGCTGGGGTCGGCCAGCTCGATCCCCGCCAGGCTCTCCAACTGCCGGATAACCGGGTGAAGGACGGCGTTGACATGAAATGGCTGGCACTGGAACGAGAGCACGCGCGGCAGGCGCTGCGGATCGGCCGCCTGGCTCGATGCCACCCGCTCGCGCACGGCGGCCGCGAGCCGCGATTTGCCGAGCCCGGCGCTGCCGCACACGAAAACGACCTGCCCCTCGCCGGTTTCGCACATGGTCCAAAGCGACAGAAGGCGGGCGAGCTCGCGCTCACGCCCAAACAGGGACGTGAGGATCGAGCCTCGAGCCTCCAGCCGATTGGCCGGGCGCTCGCGCAAGACCTGGAATGCAGCGGTCGTGCGCTCGAACCCTTTCAGCGTGTGCTCGCCGAGATCGAGATACTCGAAGCGCTCGGCGGCCAGCCGCCGCGTTGCCGGCGCGATGACGATCGCGTTGGGTGCCGCAAGCTCCTGCAAGCGAGCCGCGAAATTCGGCGCTTCGCCAACGACGGCTGCCCGTTCGGTCAGTCCTTCGCCGAGGATGTCTCCGACCACCACGGGCCCCGTGGCAATGCCAATCCGGACTTTGAGGTCGAGCGCATGCTTGCTCTGCACCTCGGCGACAAGCCGGCCGACTTCCTCGATGATGCCGAGGCCGGCACGTATGGCACGCTCGGCTTCATCCTCGAGCGCGGTCGGGTAGCCGAAAAAAGCCAGCACGCCGTCTCCGACAAAGCGCTGGACGAATCCCCCAAATCGCTGAACGGGCAGCGTGCAACTGTGCCGATAGGCACTGATCACGTCGCGCAGATCCTCCGGATCCAGTTGTCTCGCCAGCGCCGAGGAGTTCACCAGGTCGCAGAACATCACGGTGAGCTGGCGCCGTTCCGCGTCACCTGCCGGGGCGCCCGCTTGCCAATCGGGCGAAACAGTTGGGGCGCCTCTCGACAGCCGCTCGATCGCGTCCAGCATGATACGTCGATGACCGAGCGGAAGCCCGAGCGCCCTCAGGTCGTGATCCGTAAGGGCCGGCAGCAGGGCAAGGTCAACGTGCTCGCGCGCCAATATTTCGGCGTACTGCCCGAGCCCGATTCCTTCCAGCCACTGGTCGAGTTCGCCCATGCACTCCCTCACGGCGTCGCGCCAGAATAGCGCGGCGGCTATTCCGTGCGCCAGTAACCTTCCGTGAGGGTTGGGTTTTTCGTCGCTTTGACTCAGATTTTGACGTGCTGCCGGAGGCTATCGAGCAGGCGGCGTATCGGTCTGTTGACGTCTCGATCCGTGACAAGACGGACGTGCGCATGCACGTCCGCTGCCGGCATCCGTGAGAGAGAGGTGCGATCGGCCTGGGCGATGCCTGCCATCCGACGCTCGCGGATCTTCGCCCAAGGCGCCTGCATGGCAATCGAGGATGGTCTTGTCCTGGCACGTTGCCTGGCGGCGTACGGAGAAAATCATGCGGCCGCTTTCGAGCGCTATGAGGCCGCTCGCATTCCCCGCACCACCCGCATCGTGGAAGGCTCGGCGGCGGCCCGGAAACGGTTTCACGACGTGCGTCTGGCCGACGATGCCGCCGCAGCGCACTATATCGCTGCCGAGTGGAGCCGGGAGCGGATCGAGGAGCGCTATGATTGGCTATTCAGGTACAATGCATTGGAAGTGGACATATGAGCGACAAATGCACAGGGCCTTCAGCGCGAAATGATCGATGTCTGAACCGGGTAAAAACTTCGCTTCGGTGCCTCGATCTGACTGCGTACGGAGGGATCATGTTGCCCAAGGCTCTCGCGGTCTGGAGGTTGACGGCCAGCTTGAATTTAGTTGGCCGCTGGATAGGCCAGTAGACCAGCACACTGCCTTTCATGATCTTCTCGTCACCGGTATCGCAGCTTGCTGCGCGCGAGCTCCAATTCTCCATGGACCACTCTTGGAGCTGCTCTGCTCATCTCATCCGGAGACCCGGCGTGGTTTGGCGTCGACGCGGCTCGGCGATGCAATCCTGGCCGAGCATGCGTCTGCCAACCTAGCGGCCGCGTCCCGGAGCTGTGGCAGTAGCTCGCGCAGCTGCGTCAGGCTGGTGCGCACGTCCGGCGCCGCAATGGAGAGCGCGCCGAAGAACGTGCCGTCGGCTCCGAGCACCGGGACGGCGGCACCCACGATGTGCAGCATGTACTCCTGGTTGGTGATGGCAAACCCCTGAGCGCGGACGCGCCTGATCATCTCGGCCAGCCGCTTGCGGTTCGTAATCGAGTATCGCGTGAAGGCTTGCAAGGAAGCCGCCTGCAGGTAGGCGTCCAGTGTCCGGTCATCGTATCGGGCGAGGAACAGCCGGCCGCTGGAGGTGCACACCAGCGGTGCCTTACGGCCGGCGCGGAACGACAGCGTCAACTCGTGCGGCGGCTCCGCGCTCGCCACATAGACGACCTCGTCGCCGACCTGGACGGCAAGGCTGCACATTTCGCCGACCGTGCGCGTCAAATCGCGCAGGATCGAATCGACAACGACGCTTCCCCCCGCGCTCACCAGAACGTTTGCGGCCAGCTCCACGAGCGGCTGGGCGACGGTCCATTGGCGCGTTCCCGGCATCCGCTGCAGGTGGCCGAGCCGTTCGAGCTCGTTGCAGATGCGATGCGCTGTCGGCACGGCAAGCCCGACCTCGTCGGCCAGAACGGAAGTCGAGACGGTCTTCAACCGCGCCACGGCGGCCAGCACCGCCACGATTTTGGCGGTCGGCGTATCGAGAGGATCGACGCGAGGGCGTGGCATGCGGTCCTAGGCGGTGAAATAGTCGCCCTGGTAGCGGCGCAAAAACAGCTTCAGCCGCTCTGAGGACGATTGGGCGATCAGTTGGGCCGGCGGCCCCTGCTCGACGATGACGCCGCCGTCCACGAAAATGATGCGGTCGCCGACATCGCGGGCAAAAGGAATCTCGTGGGTGACGATGATCATCGTCATGCCCTCCTGCGCCAGCTGACGGATCACGCGGAGAACCTCGCCAACGAGCTCGGGATCGAGCGCACTCGTCACCTCGTCGAACAACATGACCTTGGGTTGCATGGCAAGCGCCCGGGCAATTGCCACCCGCTGCTGCTGGCCGCCCGACAGGCGGATCGGATACTCGTCCGCCTTGTCGGCGAGGCCGACCTTCTCCAGCAGGCTGTCTGCCAGGCCCCGCGCCTCTGCCTTCGCCATGCCGCGCACGTGCCGCGGGCCCACCATGACATTCTCGCGCGCGGTCCGGTGCGGAAACAGGTTGAAGCTCTGGAACACCATGCCGACCTGCTCGCGCAGCCTCGCGTTCTCCGCCTCGGGGCGGGGGACGCGTCGCCCGCTCGCATTCGTCCGGTAGCCGATCACCTCGCCATCGATACGGATCTCGCCCCCCTGATAGTCCTCGAGCAGGTTGATGCAGCGCAGCATCGTGGACTTTCCCGAGCCACTGGGCCCGAGCATCACGACGACCTCGCCCTTGTCGACGACGAAGCTCACGCCCTTGAGCACGTCGAGAGCGTCGAACGACTTGTGTAGGTCCTCGACTTCGATCACCGGCATGGGCGCAACACTCGACCTTCCTCGGTTGGCATTGTCCGCGCCTTCAGTGAGCGACAAGGGTATGCCGTTCGCTCCAGCGCGCCAGCACTGACAGCGGATAGCAGATCAGGAAATAGATCACCATGACGCCGAGAAATATCTGGAACGACGCCAGCGTGCGCTCGACCACCTCGCGGGCGGCATAGGTCAGCTCCCACACGCCGACGATGGAGACGTAGGAGGTCTGCTTGATGGCGGTGAGCGAATTGTTGAGGAGCGGCGGGATGGCG
>DATEVP010000202.1:0-2364 GCA_035258465.1 Hyphomicrobiaceae bacterium | reverse complement strand
GCGGATCGCAGTTGTCCGGGGTTACGCGTTCGCCATTGGCGGCGCGTTGCATACCCCCAGTTTCGGCCCTGATCGAGAGGCCCGGGCGTGACGCTATGGCGGCGTCGCGCCGCGATTGGAGACGCAACTGCTGGCTGGTGTGGGGACCATGGACGCACGAGCATTCGACAAAAAGAAGCTGCCTAGCCGCCACGTCACGGAAGGCCCCTCCCGGGCGCCGCATCGCTCCTACTACTATGCGATGGGGCTGACCGAGGAGCAGATTCACAGGCCGTTCGTCGGCGTGGTGTCCTGCTGGAACGAGGCGGCGCCGTGCAACATCGCGCTGATGCGCCAGGCCCAGTCCGCCAAGAAGGGCGTCAACGAGGCCGGCGGCACGCCGCGCGAGTTCTGCACCATCACCGTCACCGACGGCATCGCCATGGGCCACCAGGGCATGAAATCGTCGCTGGTCAGCCGCGAGGTGATCGCCGATTCGATCGAGCTCACCATGCGCGGCCACTGCTACGACGCCCTGGTCGGCATCGCCGGCTGCGACAAGTCGCTCCCCGGGACGATGATGGCGATGCTGCGCCTCAACGTGCCCTCCGTGTTCATGTACGGCGGCTCGATTCTGCCGGGCAAGTTCAAGGGCAAGGATGTCACCGTCGTCGACGTGTTCGAGGGGGTCGGCCAGCACTCGGCCGGCAACCTGTCGGACGCGGATCTGCATGAGCTTGAATGTGTCGCTTGCCCCGGCGCCGGCGCCTGCGGCGGCCAGTTCACGGCCAACACCATGGCCATGGTGTCGGAGGCGATCGGGCTGGCGCTGCCGGCCTCGTCCGGCGCACCCGCGCCCTACGAGAGCCGCGATGAGTACGCGCTGGCGAGCGGCAAGGCGGTGATGCGTCTCGTCGCCGACGGCATCCGCCCGCGCGACATCGCGACCCGCAAGGCCTTCGAGAACGCGGCGACGATCGTGGCGGCCACCGGCGGCTCGACCAACGGCGGTCTGCATCTGCCGGCCATGGCGCACGAGTGCGGCATCGACTTCGACCTGATGGAGGTCGCCGCCATCTTCAAGCGCACGCCCTACATCGCCGACCTCAAGCCTAGCGGCAAGTACGTGGCCAAGGACGTCTACGACATCGGCGGCGTGCCGCAGATCATGCGCGCCCTGCTCGACGGCGGCTACCTGCACGAGGATTGCCTGACGGTGACCGGCAAGACCATCAAGCAGAATCTCGAAAACGTGAAGTTCAATACGAATCAACGGGTTGTTTATCCCGTTTCCAATCCCATATCACCCACGGGAGGTGTGGTGGGGCTGATGGGGTCGCTGGCGCCGGATGGCGCCATCGTCAAGGTCGCAAACATGGCCCGTCTGCAGTTTCGCGGACCCGCGCGCGTCTTCGATTGCGAGGAGGACTGCTTCGCCGCGGTCGAGAGGCGCGAGTACAAGGACGGCGAGGTTCTGATCATCCGCTACGAGGGCCCCAAGGGCGGCCCCGGCATGCGCGAGATGCTTTCCACCACGGCCGCGCTCTACGGCCAGGGTGCCGGCGACAAGGTGGCGCTCATCACCGATGGCCGATTCTCCGGCGGCACGCGCGGCTTCTGCATCGGCCATGTTGGGCCGGAGGCCGCGGCCGGCGGGCCGATCGCGCTCGTGCGCGACGGCGACATGATCGCGATCGATGCGGAAAAGGGCACGCTCGATCTCGAGGTGGGGAAGGCGGAGCTGGATCAACGCCGCAAGGCCTGGAAGGCTCCGGCCAATGCCTATCAAAGCGGGGCACTCAGAAAATACGCAGACCAGGTGGGGCCGGCCCGCAAGGGCGCGGTGACGCACGCTGGCGGAAAGGCGGAAGTCATCTGCTATGCGGATATTTAGCGGGGCAGTGCTGGCGGCGCTGGTGATCGGCGGTGCGGCGACAGGGACGGCGGCGGCAGGCGGGGTGAAATACACCTCGCCGCAAGCGGCCTTCGAGCAGGGGCTCGGCGCCTACAAGTCGGGCTACTACGAGATCGCCATTCCGGCACTCGAGGAGGCGGCAGCCAAAGGGGCCGGGCTCAACCAGTTCTTCGCCCAGTTCTATCTGGCGCGCATCTACTCCGACAACACCGGCGCGCAGACCGACCACGCCAAGGCTTACATGCTGTTCCAGAGGCTCGCGGACGAAAACGCCGACGCCGATCCCGACGACGGCCGGCGCGCGCCCTTCGTTGCCAAGTCGCTGACGACGCTGGCCGGCTACCTGCGGCAGGGCGTCAAGGAGATCGGCGTGAAACCCGATTCCGAGCGCGCCGTCGACTATCTGCGCCACGCCGCCACGTTCTTCAACGACAAGGACGCGCAGTTCGAGCTGGCCAAGGTCTACCTCT
>DATEVP010000201.1:0-10129 GCA_035258465.1 Hyphomicrobiaceae bacterium | reverse complement strand
AACACGCCGTCGCTGTGGAACCTGGCCTGGGGCAAGAGCTTCTCGTGGGACGGGCGCGCGTCCTCCCTTGAAGCGCAAGTGCAGATCCCGATCGCGGCGGCCGACGAGATGGCCGGCGATTGGCCCACGATTCTGCGCCGGCTCGAGGCGGATGCCGGCCTCGCCGCCCGGTTCGCCGCCGCATTCCCGCAAGAGCCCGCCGTTTCGCAGACCAATATCGCCAAGGCGCTCGCCTCCTATGTGCGCTCGCTGGTGTCGCCGCCGACCCGCTTCGATGCATGGATCGCCGGTGACCCGCACGCGCTGCGCCCAGCCGAAGTGCGCGGCTTTGGCCTGTTCACCGGCAAGGCGGCGTGCGTGCTCTGCCACGCGGGATGGCGCTTCACCGACGACCGCTTCCACGACATCGGCCTCGCCGGCAAGGACCGCGGCCAGGGCGCGGTAATCGAGGGTGCACCCGTCCTCATCGCCTTCAAGACACCGGGCTTGCGCGAAGCCGCGCACACCGCGCCCTACATGCACGACGGCTCGCGGCCGACGCTCGCTGCCGTGCTCGGCCACTACGGCGGTGGCTTCCTCGCGCGGCCGTCGCTGGCCCCGCACATGAACCGCGCGCTCCGCCTGAGCGCCAGGGAGAAGTCCGACCTGATCGCGTTCCTGCGCACGCTGTCGAATGAAAAAGGCCCCGCCCGCACGCAGCAGGCAGGGCCCGATTAGCCTCGGCAGCCGGCGGCGATCTAGTGTCCCGATTCCGAAGTTCGCCTGCGCTCGATGTCAGGCTGGGGAGCGAACTTCGGAATCATAAGGGACACTAGAATCAAAGTCTTGCTAGTGTGATTCAGATCGAGAAATTCGCTCAAAACCTTGCCGCCAGCACAGGCGAATTTCTCGATCATCACACTAGCCGGCCTTGCCTTCGAACTTGGCGATCTCCTCGGCCAGCAGCCGGTAGTCCACGCAGGCAACGCCGCAGCGTTTGGCGATCTCGGAGAGCTGCTCCCTGGCCTTGTCCGGCGCGCCGATCTGCAGGAACGCCTCGCCCAGATACTGGCGCGTGGTGGTGCGATCGGGATAGGCCGCCAGCACCCTGTTGTAATGGCCCATCGCCTCTTCGACCCGGCCGAGCTTGCGCAGCGAGAAGCCGATCATGGTCTCGACGCGCGGGTCGCTCTGGTTCCTGGCCGAGCGCAGCGTGTCGAGCGCGGCAGCGTACGCGCCGCCCTTCGCCTGCCAGTAGCCGAGGCTGTAGATCTGGTCGTCGGACAGCGAGCCCGATTTGTCCTTATCCTTGGGTTTCGGCTTGGGCTTCGGTTTCGGCGGCGGCGGCTCATCGCTCTCCGCAAAGGTGGCGCCGGGCGTGAACGCGACCACGCTCAAAGCGATCGCGCAGGCGCGCAACCACGCAGGTATGCGAAACCTCAGCATGAAGTTCTCCCTCCGGCTCCGGGGTGGAGCCGATTTCAACGCCGGAAAAGTACAGCAATACGGCGGAGGCTGCGGTCACGGGAATGTGAGCGTGCCGACAAGAAAGGCCCCGCCCGAAGACGGGGCCTCGATTCCTGTCGTCCGCGACGGTTAGATGGACTGCTTCAGGTCCTTGGCGACGCGGAAGGCGATCTTCTTGGAGGCCTTGATCTTGATGGCTTCGCCGGTCGCCGGGTTGCGGCCCATGCGTGCCGGCCGCTTGCGCACCAGCAGGATGCCGAGCCCGTTGAGCTTGATGCGCTTGCCCTGCTTCAGGTGCTTGGCGATGACCGCGACCATGTCCATCAGCATGGTGTTGGCCTGCGCCTTCTTGAGGCCGTGGCTGTCGGCCAGAGCCGTGGCCAGGTGCCGTAGCGTGACGGTTTCGGTTTTGGCCTTGGCGGCCTTCTTGTGAGCGATCCGGGGGATGCTCGGCTCGATTCGCTTCATGTGCTGCCCTCTGTTGCGATTGCGCCGTCGAAAACGCGGAGAAACGATTGATTTGGCAGCGGTAATTGAGTTTGCGGATTCTGCCTAGCTTATTGCCTGCGAGGCCTGCGGGATGCTCGTCGGCGTGGTCGGTTTGCCACGCCCTGTGCAAGTCGGGAGTGGGCGTCTGGTGTGCTCCGGGATGAATCCGTTTGAGGCAGGCAGCGGGGCGGGATATGCGACCGGCAAGACTTGGCCATAGAAGCGCCCGAGGCTGACCGATGAGCGACATGCCCCCAGATCGCCTCTCCACCGACCCGACGAGCCCCTACTACGATGCGGCCCTGCTGGAGCGCGGCGTGGGCATTCGATTCAAGGGCGTCGAACGAAACAACGTCGAGGAATACTGCGTCAGCGAGAAATGGGTGCGGCTCTCCGTCGGCACCACGAGGGACCGCAAGGGCCGGCCCCTGACCATCAAGCTGCAAGGCGAGGTCGAGCCCTACTTCCGCGACAAGCCCGACGCCAATTGAAGACGTGAGCGCGCCATTGCGTCATCCCGGCACTTGTTGCCGGGACCCAGGGAGCAGCGCTGTCCGGCGTTCGTTGATCGCTGGATCCCGGTGACAAGCACCGGGATGACAATCACCTGAACGTCCGCACGTCAACGAAATGTCCGGCGATCGCGGCGGCCGCCGCCATCACCGGCGAGACGAGATGCGTGCGGCCGAAGCGGCCCTGCCGGCCTTCGAAGTTGCGGTTGGAGGTCGAGGCGCAGCGCTCGCGCGGCTTGAGCTGGTCCGGGTTCATGCCGAGGCACATGGAGCAGCCGGCCTCGCGCCAGTCGAAGCCCGCCTCTTTCAGGATCTTGTCGAGTCCCTCCGCCTCGGCCTGCTCCTTCACCGGGCCCGAGCCCGGGACGATCATGGCGTAGACGCTGGCATTGACCTTTTTGCCTTGGGCGATGCGCGCCACCTCGCGCAGGTCCTCGATGCGGCCGTTGGTGCACGAGCCGATGAATACCCGGTCGAGCTTGATGTCGGTCATCTTCGTGCCGGGCGAGAGCCCCATGTACGCCAGCGCCCGCTTCATCGACGCGCGCTTGCCTTCGTCGGCGACCTTCTCCGGATCGGGCACCTGGCCTTCGATGGACACCACGTCCTCGGGGCTCGTGCCCCAGGTCACCACGGGGGGGAGCTTGGCGGCATCGAGCTTCACCTCGCGGTCGAATTGGGCGCCGTCGTCCGTGCGCAGCGTCTCCCAGTATTTCATAGCAACGTCCCACGCCGTGCCCTTGGGCGCCTTCGGCCGGCCCTTCAGGTAAGCGAAGGTCTTCTCATCCGGCGCCACTAGCCCCGCGCGCGCGCCGCCCTCGATCGACATGTTGCACACCGTCATGCGGCCTTCCATCGATAGCGCTCGGATGGCTTCGCCGGCGTACTCGATGACGTGGCCGGTGCCGCCGGCGGTGCCGATGTGGCCGATGATGGAAAGAATAATATCCTTGGCCGTCACGCCCTCGGGGAGCTTGCCGTCGACGGTGACGCGCATGTTCTTGGCCTTCCGCTGGATCAGCGTCTGGGTGGCGAGTACGTGCTCGACCTCGGACGTGCCGATGCCGACCGCGAGCGCCCCGAAGGCGCCGTGCGTGGAGGTGTGGCTGTCGCCGCAGACGATGGTGGTGCCGGGCAGCGTGAAGCCCTGCTCGGGTCCGATCACGTGCACGATGCCCTGGCGCCGGTCGATGGCGTCGTAATACTCGATGCCGAAATCCGCCGCGTTGCGGGCGAGCGTCTCGACCTGGATGCGGCTTTCCTCGTCCTTGATCCCCTGGCTGCGGTCTGAGGTCGGCACGTTGTGGTCGACCACGGCCAGCGTCTTGTCGGGTGCGCGCACCCGGCGCTTGGCCAGCCTCAGGCCCTCGAACGCCTGCGGGCTCGTCACCTCGTGCACGAGATGCCGGTCGATGTAGAGCACGCACGTGCCGTCCGGCTGACGGGAAACGACGTGGTCCTCGAAGATCTTGTCGTAGAGCGTCCGGGGCGCGGATTGGGCCATTTAAGTGCTGTTCCTCCTACTTGCCGTCGCGTGTGATAGCGCGCCGGCGCGCCACCTGCAAATCGCGAGCCTTAGCCAATAATCGATCGTCTCTGGCGATGCGTGGGACGCCCCTCCCCCTGCGCCGAAGCGCTTCGGCGCGTACGAGGGGGGAGGGCGGGGCGCCATGAGTTAGCGACGCTCGCTTGCTTTGCTTATCCGTGCACGCGACACGCGGCGCTAACTCATTCGGCGCACCGGGTGGGGGTGTCTATTGCGGGAGTGGCTGCCAGACCTCGCATTTTCGACAAAACGATGTGAGAATTGCGCGTGCAAGGGAGGCCTGACGATGCACACGCATAGCTTGGAGAGCTGGCAGCACAGCCACGTGTTTCTCGGCCACAGGCACGACGCGAACGAGCGCCGGACCTGGCTGGTCGTGGGCTTGACCGCGGTCATGATGGTGGCGGAGATCGCCGGCGGTGCGATCTATGGCTCGATGGCGCTCATAGCCGACGGCTGGCACATGTCGACGCATGCCGGCGCCCTCGCCATCGGCGCTCTCGCCTACCGCTTCGCGCGGCGGCATGCTCATGATGAGCGCTTCGGGTTTGGCACCGGCAAGCTCGGGGAGCTGGCGGGATACTCGAGCGCGATGATCCTGGCCATGATTGCGCTCCTGATCGGGTACCAGTCGGCGCAGCGCCTGGTCGATCCGGTGGCCATCAGGTTCGATGAGGCGATCGCGATCGCGGTAGTCGGATTGGCGGTGAACCTTGCAAGCGCCTGGCTGCTGCGCGACGAGCCCATCCATAACGCGCACGGCCATGACCAAGGCCACGACGGGCACCATTTGGAGGATCAAGAGCACCACCATCATCACCACCACCACCACCGTGATCACAATCTCCGTGCCGCCTATTTGCACGTCCTTGCCGACGCCCTGACATCGGTGCTGGCAATCACCGCGCTATTGGCAGGCCGGTTCTATGGTTGGGTGTGGATGGACCCCGTCATGGGCATTGTCGGCGCGCTTGTCATCGCGCACTGGTCGCTTGGTTTGCTGCGGTCATCGGGCGCTGTCCTGCTGGACACGGTGCCGGACCCCCGGCTTGCGGCACAGATGAAGAAACGCCTGGAGCAAGGGACCGACAGGGTGGCGGACCTGCATCTGTGGCGGCTCGGCCCAGGCCACTTGGGTGTCGTTGCGTCCGTCGTCTGCGATTCGCCGCAGGCGCCTGAGGCATACAAGGCGCGTCTCGCGGGACTTGCCGGCCTCTCGCACGTGACCGTCGAGGTGCACGCGTGTCGGCACGGCAAACCGTCGGATCCGGCGACGTAGCGCAGCAATGGACTGGCTGATCGCGATCCAGCGCTGGCTCTACGGCGGCATGGCCGAGGGCATGCGGTCAGCCGCCGACATGACGGGTTTGCCCGCGCTCATGTTGCTGGCGTTCCTGTTTGGAATTGTGCACGCGCTGATGCCGGGCCACGGCAAGACCGTGCTCGTGTCCTATCATCTCGGCCGAGATGCCCGATGGCATGAAGGGCTGATAACCGGAACGCTGCTTGCTTTGACACACATCGGCACCGCGGTGGTGCTGGTGCTGGCCGGCGTGGCGGTGATCAGCCGATCTGTGGCGGCCGGTGGGCGCGCTCCGGCGTTCGAGTTGACGAGCGCGGTGCTCATCACCCTGATCGGCGCCTATCTGGTTGCCCGGCTGCTGCGGCCGCATTCCCACGCACGACGGGGAGATGGACGGGCGTTGGCCGTTGCGACAGGGCTGGTGCCCTGTCCGCTGACGACATTCATCCTCACCTATGCGCTGGCGAGAGGAAAGCTCGCAATCGGGTTGGCCGCGGTGCTCGGCATGATGCTCGGGGTGATCGTGACGCTGGCAAGCTTCGCGGTGTCGGCAGTGCTGGCGAGGGAGCGCATTGCAACCGTGCTGGCCCGCAGCGAGCGCCTTCGCTCGAGCGTAGGCTGGGGGTTCGAAATGGCCGGGGCGCTGGCGGTGACTGGGGTCGGGATAGCGATGTTGATGGGCCAAATCGGCCAAATGTGAGTTGCGGGTCCGGATGAGTTGGGACCGGCAGCTGGAAAAGAAAGGCCGGGCGCAGGGCCCGGCCTCGAGGTATTGCGTCACTCCCTGCGGGAGTGGCTGAAGGCGTCGAAGGGAGGATACTGCCTTCACAGCTGTCCGTCACAGCTGGGCGCATATCAACAGCAAACAGGCGCGCCTTGGTACCGGGTCGGGCGCATGTATGCCATGCGTATCTGCATGGCTTTTTGAGGTGCCGGCTGCACGCCGGTCAGAATTTCCACTGCCGCGCTTTGGTGACGAGGAAATCCCTGAAAACCTGCACTTTCTTGGCGGTCTTCAACTCCTCCGGATAGACGAAGTAGATCGGCACCGTCGGCAGCTGGGCCTCGCGCAGCACCGGCACCAGCTCGGCCTCCTCCTCGGTCATGTAGTCGGGAATGAGACCGATGCCGATGCCCGCCCGTATCGCGTACTTCATGGCAAGCACATTGTTGGCGGCGAATACCGGTTTGCGCGGCGCCTTGCCATCGATGCCGGCGGTCTCCAGCCACCGGATCGCCGAGAGATGCACCGCCGGCGTGCCGCTGTAGGAGACGATGGCGTGCCCATCGAGCGCCTCGATCGATTGCGGGGCGCCGTGGCGGCGCACGTAATGGGTGGAGGCGAAGGCGTGGATCTTCATGGTGAACAGCGGCCGCCGGATCAGCTCGCTCTGCTGCGGCTCACTGGTCCAGATGGCGACATCGGCGGCGCGCATGGCAATCGCAATCTGCTCGTCGCTCAGCACCAGCTCGATGCGGATGTCGGGATAGAGCTCGAGGAACTCGCGCAGGCGCTGCGTGACCCACACGGTGCCCAATCCGATCGGCGCCGTGATCTTGAGGTCGCCGGTGGGCTTGGTGGTCGTATCGCTGAGCAGCGTCTCGGCGGTGGCGAGCTTGTTCAGGATCTCGCTCGCCGTGCCGAACAGCATCTCCCCCTGCTCGGTCAGCACCAGCCCGCGCGCATGGCGGTGGAAGAGCGCGACCCTGAGCTCCTTTTCCAGCGCGGAGACCTGCCGGCTGACGGCCGACTGGCTCATGCGCAGCACCTCCCCCGCGTGGGTGAAGCTGCCGGCCTCGGCGGCGGCATGAAAGATTCGGAGCTTGTCCCAGTCCATGGAGGTTCGGCTTCAAGTATCCGATGCGCCAGGCGCCATCGCGTTCAACATCACTCTGCGGCCCTGGCCACGTTCTCGACCTTGGCCAGATAGCGCTCGGCCTCGAGCGCTGCCATGCAACCCATGCCGGCGGCGGTCACCGCCTGGCGGAAAACCTCGTCCTTGACATCGCCGGCGGCGAACACGCCGGGGATGGACGTGCGCGTCGAATCCGGCTCCGTGATCAGGTAGCCCGACGGCGTCATCGCCAGCTGGCCCTTGAACAGCTCGGTCGCCGGCACGTGCCCGATCGCCGTGAACACGCCATCGGCCTTCAGCTTCGAGACCTTGCCGGTCTTGACGTTCTTCAGCCGGACGCCCGTCACCGACTTCGGCTCCTCGGTGCCCACCACCTCCTCGAGCACGGAATTCCAGACCACCTCGATCTTGGGATTCTTGAACAGGCGCTCCTGCATGATCTTCTCGGCCCGGAAGCTCTCGCGCCGGTGCACGATCGTCACCTTGTTGGCGAAGTTGGTGAGGAACAGCGCCTCCTCGACGGCCGTGTTGCCGCCGCCGATGACGACCACCTCTTTGCCCTTGTAGAAGAAGCCATCGCAGGTGGCGCAGGCCGATACGCCGTATCCCTTGAACTTCTCCTCCGACGCCAGGCCGAGCCAGCGCGCCTGGGCGCCGGTGGCGATGACGAGCGCGTCGCAGGTGTAGGTGTCGCCCGAATCCCCATCGAGCCGGAACGGGCGCCGGCTCAGGTCCACCTTGGTCACATGGTCCATGATGAACTCGGCGCCGACATGGGCGGCCTGCGCCGCCATCTGCTCCATCAGCCACGGACCTTGGATCACGTCGGCGAAGCCCGGGTAATTCTCGACGTCGGTGGTGATGGTCATCTGGCCGCCAGGCTGATTGCCCTGAATGACGACCGGCTGGAGCATTGCACGCGCTGCATAGATGGCGGCCGTGTAGCCTGCCGGCCCGGAGCCCAGGATGACGATCTTGGCATGCTTGCTGGTCATGGCAGATGGGCCCCGGCGGCGCGACGGAAGGAACGAACCCCGAACTCATATGGGGTCGCTATACGGCCGGAGCAATGCTCAGGTCAATGCGCCATCCTGACGAGCATGCCACGGCAAGCCGCTGATCCACCATCAAATCAGCTTGAGCCCCTTGAAACTGGCATGCCCCTGGCGGCCGACGATGATGTGATCGTGGATGGCGATGCCCAAAGGCTTGGCGGCATCGACGATCTGCAGGGTCATGTCGATATCCGCCCGCGACGGGGCCGGGTCGCCCGAGGGGTGATTGTGGACCAGGATGATCGCGCTGGCGGAGAGCTCGAGCGCCCGCTTGACCACCTCGCGCACATAGACCGGCGTGTGGTCCACGGTCCCTTGCTGTTGCACCTCGTCGGCGACCAGGCGGTTCTTCTTGTCGAGGAAGAGGATGCGGAACTGCTCGCGGGCCTCGTAGCCCATGGCGGCGCGGCAATAGTCGAGCACGGCCGTCCATGACGCCAGCACCGGGCGCTGCAGGATGCCCTTCTGCATCAGGCGCAGCGCGGAAGCGCGCACCAGCTTCAATTGCATGACCGCGGCATCGCCGACGCCTTGCACCTCCTTGAGCCGCTCGGCCGGCGCGTTGATCACCTCGGCGAACGAGCCGAACCGCTGCAGCAGCCGCTTCGCCACGGGCTTGGTGTCGCGGCGCGGAATGGCGCTGAACAGCAACAGCTCGAGCAGCTCGTAGTCCGGCATCGCCTCCGGCCCCCCGTCGGCGAAACGCTGCTTCAGCCGCTGCCGGTGCCCCGCATGCGAGCTGTCCTCGTCCTTGATCAGCGGCAGTTGCCGGCCGGCTTCGGGGGTGGCGCCGCGGTCCTTCAATGCTCCGGCCATTGCGCGCCCCCGAACCTGTCTCAGGCGGACTGGTAGGGCGGGCGATGCAGGCCCTTGGGCGAGAACGTGAAGACCTCACAGCCGCGCTCGGTGACGCCGACGGTGTGCTCGAACTGCGCGGAAAGCTCGCGGTCGCGCGTCACGGCGGTCCAGCCGTCGGGCAGGATCTTCACATGCGGCCGGCCGAGGTTGATCATCGGCTCGATGGTGAACAGCATGCCGGGCTCCAGCATCACGCCATCGCCGGGCTCGCCGTAGTGCAAGATGTTGGGTCGATCATGGAACAGGCGGCCCAGGCCGTGGCCGCAGAAGTCGCGCACCACGCTGCACCTCTCGCGCTCGGCATAGGTCTGGATGGCCGACCCGATGTGGCCGGTGGTGTTGCCGGGCTTCACCGCCGCCACCCCGCGCATCAGCGCCTCGTAGGTGACCTCGATCAGCCGCTCCGCGCGCCGCGAGATATGCCCCACTGCATACATGCGGCTGGTATCGCCATGCCAGCCATCGAGGATCAGGGTCACGTCGATGTTGACGATATCGCCTTCTTTCAAGGGCTTGGAATTGGGGATGCCGTGGCAGACCACGTGATTGATGGAGGTGCAGATGGCCTTGGGAAACCCGCGGTAATTGAGCGGCGCGGGGATGGCGCCATGGTCGTGGGCGAACTCGGTCACGAGGTCGTCGAGCCGCTCCGTGGTGGCCCCGGGCTTGACGTGCTCGACCAGCAGGTCGAGGGCCTCGGCGGCAAGCTGGCCGGCCCTGAGCATGCCTTCGAAGGCATCGCTGCCATAGAGCCTGATCTTGGTGTCGCGAGGCTGGGAGCGTGAGATATCGAGATTGTTCATAGGACTGCTTGCTGTGGGCGCGGAGCCATCCCTCATGGCTGCTGGCCTTGGAATTTAGTGCAAATCGAGCCCCGCGCAACGGGCCTCATGTCTCCGCCAGCAAAGCCCAGTACGACTTTGGCTGAAGAGCGAGGATCGCGGACGGCAGGCTGGTGGGGGTGATGTGGTCGCTCGCGGGCCGGGCCACCCCCACCCCCCATGCGTCCAGCGACTTAGATCGGCCGTTGCGTGTGTGGCGCTGTCGGAGATCGCCGATCCAAG